>NZ_JBEZZB010000014.1:0-95633 GCF_040638955.1 Actinoplanes sp. NPDC024001 | reverse complement strand
GCTCCATACCTACAATCACCATCGCGGACACACCGCGCTCAACGGCCTACCACCCGCCAGCCGCATCCCCAACCTCTCGGGTCAGTACAGCTAGGCGGGCTGGTCGGCGGGGAGGGGCTCGGCGCGGTCGGCTTCGGCGGTGAGGAGCGCCTTCCACGGGTACGCGGTGCTGTCCTCACGGCGGCGCAGCCAGGCGGCGTGGGTGTCGCGGACCGTGGACGGGGTCGACGTACCGATGCTGATCGTCATGGCGGGCTCCTTGCTGTCGGCGAGTGCACCGCCTATCGGCGGGGGTCTGCCGTCCGCGAGGAATCCGGGTCACCCGGACGGTATCGAAGGGGTTGCAAGGTTCCGCGGTCGCCACTAACGTACAACCACATGGTTGTAGGTTCGCTTTCTGGCGCGGACACGGATCGGGTGTTCCACGCTCTGGCGGATGCGACCCGGCGGGACATCCTGATCCGGGTGATCCGGGCCGGGCAGTCCGTGTCGGAGCTGGCGCGGCTCTATCCGATGAGCTTCGCGGCGGTGCAGAAGCACGTCGCGGTGCTGGAGCGGGCCGCCCTGGTCAGCAAGACCCGGCGCGGCCGGGAGCAGATCGTCAACGGCGAGGTCGAGACGCTGCGGCGGGTGTCGCTGCTGCTCGACGCCTATGCGGAGATCTGGCGGCAACGGGCCGACCGGATCACCGCCATCCTGGACGAGGAGTGAGAGATGACCGTCATCAGTTCGACCAAGGACGTGGAGAAACTGACGCTGACCTTCGTGGCGGAGTTCGACGCCCCGGTGGACCGGGTCTGGCAGGTCTGGGCCGACCCGCGCAAGCTGGAGCGCTGGTGGGGCCCGCCGACCTGGCCGGCCACCTTCGAGCGCTACGAGTTCGAGCCCGGCGGCCAGGTGCGCTACTTCATGACCGGCCCGGACGGGGAGAGGGCGCACGGCTGGTGGACGATCACCGCGGTCGACGCGCCGCACCGGCTGGAGTTCGACGACGGGTTCGCCGACGACAAGGGTGAGCCGGTCGACGTGAAGGACACCACCCACGGCGTGGTCACCCTGGAGGCCGCCGGCGGCCGGACGCGGATGACCACCGTCTCCACGTTCGTCAGCGCCGAGCAGCTGGAGCGGATGGCCGCGATGGGCATGGAGGAGGGCATGCGCCAGGCCCAGGGCCAGATCGACGCGCTGCTCAAGGAGTGACGTCGCGGCCCGTCCCGCCGGTGATCGGCGGGGCGGGCCGAACGGCGTACGCGGGACACCCCGGCGCGGTAGCGTCGGCTTCACCCACAATGCGCCGGGAGGGGAGGGGGACCGTGGTGTGGGCCCTCCTCGCGGTCTCGGTGCTCGTGCTGGCGATCGGCGTCTGGCTGATCCTGCGGAGCCGCCGGCTCGCCGCTGCCGGGGACGCGAAAGCCCAGCGGGAGATCGCCGCCCTCACCGCGGCGCTGAGCGAGCGTGACGCCGAGCTGGAGCGGCTGCGCGCCGACCGGGACGCCCGGGCCGAGGCCGCCCAGGTGGAGCAGCGCCAGCTCAACCACCGCCTGCGCCGCCGCGCCAAGGAGGCGATCGACAGCACCGCCGCGGTGATCGGCGGCAAGCTGGAGGACGTGGTGCTCCAGGTGGACGCGGCCCGCAACGCGGCGACCGCCACGCACGAGCGGGTGACGCACACCAACGACGCCGCGGAAGCCCTGGTCCAGCGTGCGCACAGCGCCGACGAGGCGGCCACCGCGCTGAACGCCAGCCTGCGCCAGGTCGCCGGGATCGCCAGTGTGATCTCCGGGATCGCCTCGCAGACCCGGCTGCTCGCGCTGAACGCCACCATCGAGGCGGTCCGGGCCGGCGCCGCCGGCAGCGGGTTCGCCGTGGTCGCCGACGAGGTGAAGAGCCTGGCCGACACGACGGCCGACTCCACCGAGCAGATCACCAGCACGATCGCGACCCTGGAGGCGGACGTCGCGCAGATGGGCGGGACGCTGAACGCGATCATCCGCGACGTCGGCGACATCGAGGACGCCCTGCGCCAGCTCGGAGGGATCGCCGACCAGCAGCACGGCATCGTGATGCAGCTGCATCAGAGCGTGGACGCCACGATGCACCAGATCGGCGACCTGTCCGACGTGGCCGAGCGCCTGGAGCGCCGCCGTCACGACCGGATCCCGGTGCAGGGCTCGGCGACGTTGCAGACGGCCTCCGGCCAGACGATCAGCGCACGGATGACGGATCTGAGCGCCGACGGTCTCGGCTGCACGGTTCCGCCCGGCACGGCGCTGATGGTCAACGACGCGGTGCGCGCGGACTGCGCGTTCGACGGCTTCCGCGGGACGGTCGACGCCCGGGTGGTACGCCGGCTGGTCCGCGACGACGCGATCGAGATCGGCCTGCACTTCGACGAGCTGCCCGACGCGCTGCGCGACCAGGTCGACTCCTACCTGGTGAGTCTCGGCGCGCAGTACACCTGATCGTCAGCCCTCGACGCCGGTGGAGTCGTGCGCGCTGCCCACCGGTTTGGACTCCGGGGAGCCCCGCTGCCGCAGGTAGATCGAGAGGATCACCATCGACGCGACGGCGAGCAACTCGGACTGCCAGTTCTGCAGGGTGCGGTTCCAGAAGTCCGGCTCGGTCAGGTAGGCCGCCCAGGAGACCGGGTCCTGCAGGTCGCGCAGCTGCTCCTCGTTGAAGGCGGCCATCCCGGCGATCGACTGGGTGAGCCAGGACCCGAGGAAGAGCAGGCCCATCACCAGACCGAGCGAGTTGGACAGCAGCGCCCGGCGCATCCCGCCGGCCCGCGCCCAGCTCGGCGAGTCCTCGGTGGCGTACCGGCCGACCTTCTGTTTCTCGTCGGACTCCAGACCCTCCTCGCCGAGCTTCTTGGACTCCGGCGAGCCCTTCTGGACCAGCCAGACGGTCAGGAAGATGTAGAGGAAGAACTGCAGGTACTCGGACTGCCAGTTCTCCGCAACGTCGGCCGCGAAGGACGCCGAGGTGAGGTAGCGGCCGAGGGGGATCGGCTCCATCCCGGAGGCGATCTGCCGGTGGTTGAAGTCGGCGTGCCCGGCGAAGGCCTGCCCGACCAGCACGATCAGGAAGAGGGTCCCGAAGACGAGACCGAGCGAGTTCTCCCGGACGAACCTTCTCATCGGTGCAGCACCCCCAGCGTGGCGAAGTACACCAGGCCGGCCGTCACCACGAGCAGGAGCAGCAGGTACTGGAAGCGCATCGGGTCACCCGCCCTGGATGACGCAGTCGTAGGGACGCTCACCGCGCGGGGTGCAGCCTGCGGCCACGACCCGCCAGCCGTCCGGGAACACGGCGAGGAAGACGGTCTCCCCGTTCATCCGGACCAGCGCGCGCTGGCCGTACACCTCGGTCTCGGTGACCGGCGACGGCGCCGGAAGCGCCTCGCTCAGAATGCTCTCCGCGCAGGGCGCGTCGATCTCGGACTCGGTCTCCGGGGCCAGCGCGCCGCAGGCGGCCGAGCCGTCACCGTCGGCGACCGCCCGCAGGAACCCGGTCGCGGTCTCCGCAGCGGCCGAGGCCCGCTCCTCGACGGATGCGCAACCGGCCAGCAGCAGAGCCGGCACCAGCAATATCGCACGTCGCACGAAGCGCAGCTTGCCCCGCAAGACCATGTTTCATGCCTCGGGGAACACTCCCGGAAGATCCTCGGTGAGGTAGCGCTGCACGGTCGGGCCGAGCGCGGCGACCAGGGCCTCGGCCGGCGCGGACGCGATCGGCTCCACCTTGATCACGTAGCGGGTCATCGCCATGCCGGCCATCTGGCTGGCCGCCAGGACGACCCGCAGCTCCCCCTCCGCCGGGTCGAGGCCGAGTTTCGCCACCGCCCGCCGCAGGATCTGGGTGACGATGAACTCGCGGAACAGCTTGGTGGCCCACTCGTTGCCGACCGCCGAACGCAGCAGCGCCACCCCGGCCTTGCCACCCGGACCGTCCCAGATGTGCAGGAACGTGCGGACGAACCGGATGCCGATCTCGTCCCGGCTGCCGTTCGCCGCCTCCTCGATCACGTCGAGCGGGTCCATCGGCGAGTTCATGGTGGCCAGGAACAGCTTGTCCTTGGTGCCGAAGTAGTGATGGACCAGCGCCGGGTCGACCCCGGCGCCGGTCGCGATGGCACGGATCGAGGCGCCGTCGTATCCCTTCTCGGCGAACGCGCTCCGCGCGGCGATGAGGATCGCTTCGCGCGTGTCCGGGTTTCCGGGCCGGCGTCCGGTCCGTCGCACCATCGTTCTCCCTTTTCCCGGTACGGGGGTTCGGTTCAGGCCGTCCGGCGGCGCAGGGTGGCCGCGCCCAGGATGAGCGCCACCACGATCGCCCCCACGACGACGGTGAGGTCTCGCCACATGATGCCGGTCGGCTCCGCGTGCGCGCCCACCTCGGTCAGCGCCTCCACCGAGTAGGACATCGGCAGCACGTCGCTGATCGCCTGCAGCCAGCCGGCCATCGCGGCGCGGGGCACGAACAGCCCGCACAGCAGCAGTTGCGGCGCCACCACGAGCGGCATGAACTGCACGGCCTGGAACTCGGTGCGGGCGAAGGCGCTGCACAGCAGGCCGAGGGCCACCCCGAGCACGGCGTTGGCCACGGCGATCAGGATCACCAGGCCGACGCTGCCGGCCGTCGTCATGTCGAGCACCCAGTAGGCGAAAGCGGCCGCCACGGTGGCCTGCGCCGCCGCGGCCAGGCCGAACGCCACCCCGTAGCCGAAGAGCAGGTCGAGTTTGCCGACCGGGGTGGTGAACAGCCGCTCCAGGGTGCCGGTGGTGCGCTCGCGCAGCATGGCGATGCTGGTGATCAGGAACATGACGATGAACGGGAAGACGCCGAGCATGGTCAGCGCGATCCGGTCGAAGATGCGGGGCTGCTCGTCGTACATGAAGTAGATCAGGGTGATCAGCAGCGTCGGCACCACGATGATCAGCGCAATGGTGCGGGGGTCGTGCCGCAGCTGGGTGAGGATCCGCCTGATCGTGCTCGTCAGGATCATGCCGCCACCGCCTGTCGCTTGATCAGTCGCAGGAACGCCTGGTCCAGGTCGTCGGTGCCGGCCGAGGTCTTGACCGCCGCCGGCGTGTCGTCGGCGATCAGCGCGCCCTCGCGGATCAGCAGCAGCCGGTCACACCGGTTCGCCTCGTCCATCACGTGGCTGGAGACGAGCACGGTGGCGCCGTCCGCGGCGAGCCGGCGGAAGTGGTCCCACAGCTCGTCGCGCAGCACCGGGTCCTGCCCGACGGTCGGCTCGTCGAGGACGAGCACCTCGGGCCGGCCGACGATCGCGCAGGCCAGCGAGGCGCGGCTGCGCTGCCCGCCGGAGAGGTTGGCCACCAGCTGGCCGGCCGCGCCGGTCAGCCCGACCGCCTCGATCGCCTCGTCGGCCACCGCGGCCTTGAGCCGGTAGAGGCTGGCGAAATAGCGCGCGTTCTCCCGGACCGTCAGGTCGGCGTAGACACTCGGCGCCTGCGTCAGGTAACCGATCTTGCTGCGCAGCGGCGCGGACCCGGCGGGGTGGCCGAGGACGGTCACCGTGCCGGACTCGACGATCTGCACGCCGACGATCGCTCGCATCAGCGTGGTCTTGCCGCTGCCGCTGGGCCCGAGCAGGCCGGTGACGCTGCCGCGCGGGATGACGCAGGAGAAGCCGTCGAGCACGAGCCGCTTCCCGCGTTTGACGACGAGGCCGGAGACCTCGATCGCGGTATCCATCGTTCCTCCCCAGAAACTCATCAAGTGTTGAACTCAACGCTAGATGAGTTTCCCGGGCACGCACAAGTGCCAATCTCAACACATGATGAATTAGACCCCGGCCGGGTGGAACCGGGCCAGGACCTCGTCCACGTCCTCGTCGGTGAGCTGGGTGAAGTCCTCGTACCAGCGGCCGACGGCGAGGAACTGGTCGGGGGCGGAGAGGCAGACGACCACGTCGGCCTCGGGCGCCAGCGCGTCCCGGGCCTGCGGCGCGCAGACCGGCGCGGCCAGGATCAGCCGCTCCGGTTCGTGCTCGCGCACCCAGCGCAGGGCGGCGTGCGCGGTCACCCCGGTGGCCAGGCCGTCGTCGATCAGCACGACCTCCCGGCCGCGCACCGCCGGCGCGGGCCGCTCCCCGCGGTAGCGCCGGATCCGGCGTCCCAGCTCGGCGCGCTCCTCGGCCAGGATGCCGGCGACGTCCTGCTCGGTGATCCCGGCGTAGCGCAGGTTCTGCCGGTCGAAGACGGGCGGGCCGTCCTCGGCCACGGCGCCGACACCGAACTCCGGATGGCCGGGCGCGCCGATCTTGCGGGCCACCACGATGTCGAGGTCACCGCCGATCCGCTCGGCGACCGGGGCGGCGACCGGCAGACCGCCGCGCGGCAGAGCCAGCACCAGGGAACGATCCCGGCCGGCCCCGGTGACCTCCTGCGCGAGCCGGTCGGCCAGCGCGCGGCCGGCCTCGGTGCGATTCCGGAAGATCATCCTCGGTTCACCTCACCGGCGTACGGGTCGCGGTCGCCAGATGCATGCTGAACCAGCCGCCGGCCTCCTCGGCCACCTGATCCAGCGTGCCGGGCTCCTCGAACAGGTGCGTGGCGCCCGGGATGATCCGCAACTCCGCGCGGATCCGCATGGTGTTGCGGGCCTGCTCGTTCATCTCCAGCACCCGCGGGTCGCGCTCACCGACCACGAGCAGCGTCGGCGCCCGCACCTCGAGCAGGGCCGGTCCGGCCAGGTCCGGGCGGCCGCCCCGGGACACCACCGCCTGGATCGCCTCCGGCCGGGCCGCCGAGGCGACCAGCGCCGCTCCCCCGCCGGTGCTCGCCCCGAACAGCCCGATCGGCAGCGCCGCGGTGGGCGGGTGGGCCCGGGTCCAGTCGATGATCCCGACCAGCCGGTCGGCCAGCAGGCCGATGTCGAACCGCAGGTCACCGCTGCGCGAGTCGTGGGTCTCCTCCTGCTCGGTCAGCAGGTCCGCCAGCAGCGTCGCCAGCCCGCGCCGGTTCAGCTCCCGGGCCACCGCCTGGTTGCGAGGACTGTGCCGGGAACTGCCGCTGCCGTGGGCGAAGAGGACCACGCCGACCGGGTGCTCCGGCAGGGTCAGATCACCGGCGAGGCGTACCGTGCCGACGTCGATCAGCTCTTCGGTTGTCCAGGTGGTCATCGTCGTCCGTCCTTCTCTCGGTCCGTTTCATCGGTCGGAGTCCGGAGGGACAGGGCCTCACCACCACGGTAGGCCGGACCGGCCCAAAAAGCTCTCAGGTCCGCGGACCGGCTGCCGATCAGGAGGAGGAAGAGCGACCACGGCCTTCGGAGTCCGCCATGTCCGTGTCCCGGTTGAACCGCAGCCAGCTGACACCACCGGTCAACCCGGCCGCAACCCCGCCCGGGAACGGAACCAGGCCGCCCGGGAGGACGCGGCGTCACTGACCGACCGCGACCGGGAACTGATATATCAGGCCACCGGCCAGCGCATCCGGGTCGGCGAGACCAATCAGGGCTGGATCAACTCGCTGGCCGCGGCGATCGCCTCGGACCGGGCCACCGGCCGGCTCGCCCCGGGCCAGGAGGTGACCGCGGTCTACCTCAAGGACCTGGTGCGCCGGTACGACCAGAACCCGACCGGGCGCAACCCGGTCACCGGCTATCTGGAGCCGGCACTGCGATACCTCTCCCAGCACGGCGGCGGCGGCCGGCTCGACGTGAGCGCCTGACCGCCCCCGTCAGCGGTCAGGCGCCCACGTCAGCCGCGCTGCGTACGCTCCACGAGCGCCGCCGCGACGTCGCGCAACTTACGGTTGCTGTCCTGCGACACCCGGGTGAGGATGGCGAACGCCTCGTCGGCGGTGCACCGCCGTTCGCCCATGATGATGCCCTTGGCCTGCTCGATCACCGCCCGGCTCTCCATCGCCGCCTGCATGTGCTGGGCCAGGGTGGCCGTGGTGTCGTAGAGGTGGGCGTTGGCGAGGGCGACCGCCGCGTACCGCACGAAGGTCTGTGCCAGGGCGACCGCGTCGTCGTGGAAGGCGCGCGGCCGCGCGCCGTAGATGTTGAGCGCGCCGGAGACCTTCTCCTCGATCGGCAGCCCGACCGAGAGGACGCTGCCGATCCCGGCGTCCGCGGCCACCTGGGCCCAGCCGTTCCAGCGGTGGTCGGTCCCGGTGTCCGGCACCGGCACGGTGGTCCGGCCGGCAGCCGCCTCCAGGCACGGGCCGCCGTCCTGCTCGTACTGTCGCTCGTCGAGTTTCAGCGCGATCTCGCCGGTGTGCGCCGCGGTGTGGGCGCCCCCGTCGCGAACCAGGGTGATCGAGACCTGTTCGGCGCCGGGCAGGGTGCGCTGGGCCAGATCGGCCACCCGGCGCAGGACGCCGTTGAGGTCGGTCTCGCCCAGCTTGATGCGACCGAGCTCCGCGAACGCGGCCGCCGAATCGGTCGGGTCGTGCGCCATCAACGTCAGAAGGTCCCCGCAGCGGAACGCGAACCGTCGCCGGACGGCCCGCGTTTGGTTAACCGGTGTTGCTGCCCGGTGGGCGGTGTGCCCACGGACCCGCGCCGCTGCTTGACGCTGGTTCGCCGGCGTCGATGGGACGACTCCGGCCGCAGGACGACGATAATACCTAAGCCGCCCGGAATCGGAACGATCGGTGTGGCGCTCACTCCGACACCGGCAGGACCCGGTCCAGGCCCGCGATGGTCAGCACCCGCCGGGTGAGCCCCCGCGCGTTGCACAGCTCCAGCCGGTGTCCCCGCGTTGCCGCCCGCCGGCCCGCCTCCGCCAGCGCGTTCACCCCCGCCGCACCGAAGAAGCGCAGGCCGCCCAGATCGCAGGAGACCAGCGGGTATTGATCGACCACGGGCAGCAGCGCGGCGGTCAGCGTGGCGGTGGTGTCGGTGTCGATCTCACCGTAGAGGTGGACGACCGCCGCGGGCGTCCCGTCCGGCAGACGCACGGGACGGCAGTGCACACGGAGAACGTCGTCGTCCGGGCTCATGGGAAACGCAGGCATGGCCGAGCCCTCACCGTCGTCGAAGCGATGGCTGGGCACGTGGCTTGACCCGGCTTCGACTCTAGTCCCAGCAGGGCCGCCGGCAACCGGGACAGGACGGGCGCGGTCGGGTACAAAGTGAAATGATGAGCCTCGAGCCGCTCGACCCCACCACCGCCTTCAGCGAGCTCGGCCGGATCAACCTCGGCGAGTCCGACCTCGAAGGCATCCTGGAAAAGGTCGCCACGCTGGCGAAACGGGCCGTCCCCGGCGCGTACGAGGTGTCCGTGACCCTGGTCCGCGAGGGCCGCCCGCGCACCGTGGCGAACACCGGCGACGCCGCCCTGTGGATCGACAAATGGCAGTACGAGAACGGCCGCGGCCCCTGTCTGGAGGCCGCGGCCGACCACAGGACGCTCTGCGTCGACGACGTCAGCGGGGAACGCCGCTGGCCCGGCTGGCACGACCAGGCCGGCGCGGTCGGCGTGCGCAGCACCATCTCCGTCGGGCTGCCCATCCAGGAGAACGTCGTCGGCGCGCTGAACATCTACGCCACCGAGGTCCAGGCCTTCGACGCCGACGCGATCGTGCTGGCCGAGACGTTCGCCGGCTACGCGGCGGTGGCCCTGGCCAACGCCCACCTCTACGACACCACGGCCACCCTCGCCGGGCAGATGCAGCTGGCGATGGAGAGCCGCGCGGTCATCGAGCAGGCCAAGGGCATCATCATGAGCCAGCGGCACTGCTCCCCCGACGAGGCGTTCGCCATTCTCGCCAAGGCCTCGCAGGACTCCCAGCGGAAGCTGCGTGACGTGGCGGCGGTCCTGGTCGAACGCACCCGCCGGGGTTGACTCAGCTCACCGCTGGGCGAGCGGCAGCGCCAGGTCGGTCACCGTGACCGGCGACGGGAACCGGCCCAGCTGGTCGGCCCGCCCGTTGAGCAGCGAGATCTGGAACAGCGTGCTGCGCCCGCCGACCTGCAGCGTCGCGAACCCGGTGACGTCACCGGACTTCGTCTCGGTGTAGATGTCGAAGCCGGCCTCCGCCCCGGCGTCGGCGCCGAGTTTCCCGGTCGGGCTGAGCGGTCCCGCGTTGGCCGGCGCCTGGATCGCCACCTGGTCGAGGGTGGTGTCGAGGTCGAACAGGGTGGTGCCGGTGTCCGCGTTCAGGTCGTTGTTGGTGTACGCGGCCGCCGTCACCCCGGTGGCGGGCGTGGTCGCCGGCGGGATGGTCAGGGTGCCGTCGGCGACGGTCGTGCCGCCCGGGTTGACGTCGTGCCGCAGGTTCTGGCCGGTGTCGCTGATGATCCGCAGCCGGTCGGCGGCCGGGTTGAAGTCGACGCCGAAACTGGTGCCGTTCAGCGCCACGGCGAGCTGGCCGGCCTTGGCCGCCTTCGCGCCTCGCACCGTCAGGGTGTAGACGCCACCCGCGTCGCCCACGCCGTACAGCTTGCCGTCCTGCACCCGGTAGTCGATGCCGACCAGCCGGGTGTCGCCCTGCAGGCCGGTGACCGGGCCGGCCGGGCGGACCCGGCCGGGCTTGTCCACCGTGAAGGTGACCAGCTGCTGGTCGGCGGTCAGCCCGACAGCCTGCAGGCGCCGGTCGTCATCGGCTTGCGCGGCCCCGGCGGCCCCGAGCGTCAGGGCGGCCGCGGCCGCGGTACCCAGGCCGGCGGTGATCCATCGGTTCATTCTTGCCTCCGCTTTCCGTTGGGACATCGCAGGCGATTCGCGCCCGGGCGGAAGGCGGATGGGTCGAGTCGGCCAGCCGACACGAACGCGGTCAGTGGGCGAGGGCGATGCGCCAGAACGGGCGGGACTCGCGGTCCGCGCGGCGGTAGACCCGGATCAGCCAGGCGACGCCGATCAGCGAGATCAGGATCAGGCCGCCCCAGGAGAGGATCGTGAACAGGTGCGCCTGCGCGGCGGTCAGTGCCGGCTCGCTGTCGCGCTGGCCGGTCAGCACCAGCGTGACGAACAGCGCGATGCTGTGCATCGCGTCCCAGAGGGCGTGCAGCACGGCGACACCGAGGTACGTGAACACCAGCCGCCACGTCAGCGAGAAGTGCCGCCGCCCGCTGGCCGAGAAGAGCACCCCCCCGAGGATCGCCGTCCACAGCCCGTGCCCGACCGGGGCGAGCACCCCGCGCAGCAGCTCGGTCTGCACCAGGGTGATCAGCGACAGCCCCTGCTCGGTGAAGAGGGCGGTGAAGGCGTATCCGGCCGACTCGAAGGCGGCGAAGCCGAACCCGACCGAGGCGCCGAGGACCACGCCGTCGATGGCGTACTTGTGCTGCAGGCGGCGGCAGAGGAAGGCGAGCGCGGCCAGTTTCGCCGCCTCCTCGATCAGGCCGACGCCGAGGAAGAAGGCCGGGGACGGGTGCAGCAGGTAGGTCTCCAGCAGCGAGGCGGCGAGCACTCCGAGCACGCCGCCGGTGACGAACGTGCTGAACAGCAGCTCCGAGGTGACCTCGCCGCTGTGCCGCCGGCCGTAGGCCCAGAGCACGAACGTCACGGGAACCAGGAAGCTGCCGAGCAGCACCAGGGTGGGCACCAGGTTCGGGTTGCCGGTGGCGAAGGTGACCACCACGGTGAGCAACCAGAGCCCGAGGCCGGTGAGGAAGACACGCAGCCAGAGGCGGTGCGTGCGGGTGGCCGGGGCGGCCGGGGCGATGTCGTGCATGCGCCGCGAGCTACCCCGGCCGTTTCCTGATCACGCGGGAATGAGACGTACGAGTCAACGACGCGTGTAGATGAACCCGATCTTGTCGACCGCGGTGCCCGATCTGCCGTGGAATCCGGCGATCTGCCATCCGCTCGGTGCGGTCCGGGTCACACAGTCCGAGGTGGTGGTGCCACCGGCGACGCTGTTGCCCAGATTCGTGGTGAACCGGGCGTAGAAGATCCGGGTATGCCCACTGTGTTTGGCCTGGCAGAGATGGGCGCTGGTCACGTACTCCCCGGCGCCGAGCGGGAGCGACCGGGCAGTTCCGCCCGTCCCGCCGTGGCTCAGCGTGGCGCCACCGGCAAGGGTCACCGACACCTGGTCCACGCGCGACCCGGCACGCAACCCGACCGCGACGGCGCGGGCACCGGCCGGCACCGCGGTGACGTCGTTGTAGAACGCGCCGTGCGGCCCGCCGAACTGCTCGCTGAACTCGTACGCCGGGTTGGTCGACCAGCTGAAGGTGGTGCTGATCGGGAAGTGGTCGGAGAGCATCAGCCCGTCCGCGGTGCGGAAACCGAGGTGCTCGTTGTGATAGCCGGTGGCGTCCAGCGTCACGAACCGGCTGCCGCGGTAGAGGACCTTGTCGACCACCTCGCAGCTGTCGGTGATCGCCGCCGGGTCGCAGACCAGCGCCGCCGAGCCCGCCGCCGGGGCGACCCCGCCGCGCTCCAGCCGCACCCACGCGTCGGTCAGCCCGTTGACCGCGGCGAAGTCCCGGATCGTGTCGGCCGCCCGGGTGTAGCGGGTGTTGGTGTCCCCGGCGACCACGACCGCGTTGCCGGCCGAGTGGGTGGCGATGAACGCGCTGAGCTGGTTCAGGTTGTCGGCCCGGGACTCCTGGTCGCCCGCGCTGGTGCCGGCGTTGGTGTGCAGGTTGTAGAAGTCGACGTAGACGCCCTCGGCCAGCCGGTGCCGGGCGAAGGTGAACCCCTTCGGCGTGAGGCAGTCACCGGAGTCGAACTGGCAGGAGTTCCAGTCGCCGCGCTCGAAGTCGTCGTAGGCGTACCCGGCCAGGGTGTTGAGCCCGGAGCCGATGCCGGCGCCGCCGCTGGTCGGGGTCCGGTGCGGGTGGGCGTCCGCGGCGTAGAGGTGGGCGTGGTAGTTGAAGTCCTCCTGGACGTGCACGATCTCGTACGGGCCGAGGCGCTGCCCGATCGCGGTGTGGGCGGCCTTCCGGTCCACCTCGGCGCTGGAGATCAGCTCGGGCAGGCCGGCGACGTTGTAGGTGAGCAGGTCGAACGTGCCGCTCGCGGCGGCCTGGGCGGGAGCGGGGACGGCGAGCAGGGCGGCGAGAACGCCGGTCGCGAGGGTCACCTGGCGAAGCATGACCGGAACATATCCACTCGCCTCGACTTACGGAACCGAGCCGAGCTGGCGATTTCGTAGATGTTCACGCTCACAATACGAAGCGTTGGCTCGTCCTTCGCCGCTTCCCCGAAAGCTGAGCGCGATCTTGCCCATGGAAGACGGAGCACCCCGACATGAACCTCAGCCGCCGCACCCTGCTGCGCGCCTCAGCCGCGGGAGCGGCCGGCCTGGTAGCCGGTCCAGCCCTGCGGAACAGCGCCGCCACCGCCGCCACCGTCGCCCCCGCCGCGTTCGTCGACAGCTACCGGACGAACGTCACGGCGAACCTGACCGTCGAGACCAACGCCGCGGTCCGCATCCTCTCCGGCATGCAGCGGGTCTGGGCCACCGGCGCCGCCTGGAACACCGGCACCGTCCTCGACCGGGCGTTCCTGCGCGCCAACGTGCGCTACTGCGTGCGGACCACCCGCGAGCGCACCGACGCCGAGGCCGCCCGCGCGTTCATCGTGGACCGTCAGCACCAGAGCTACTCGGTGATCGCCGGCCTGGGCCCGCTCGCCGACGTCTACAAGGCCGGCGCCCTCGCGGTCACCGGCATCACCTCGGCGCCCGCGTCGACGCCGGCCACCACGATCAGCGACGCGATCCCGGCCGGCGCGCCGGCCGGCTCGGCGCTCGGCGCCGGCTCGCCCACCTCCGCCCTCGGCAAGGTGGTCACGCTGGTCAACACGCTGCGCGGCAACTTCTCCTCCGGGAACCCGGCCAAGTTCGCCTACCAGTACCCGCGCCCCTGGCGGATTAACGCCGACAGCGAGGTGGTGGACACCGGCGCGGTCGACCCGCTCGGCTACCCGGTCTACGACTCGGACACCGTGGTCGTGCCGGCCCTGCTGCGCCAGCGCAGCACCAACCCGGCCGAGGACGGCGGCTACGTCAGCGGCCACACCAACGCGCTCTACCTGGCGTCGATCGCGCTCGCCTACGCGGTGCCGGAGCGCTTCCAGGAGATGATCACCGCGGCCTACGACCTGGCCGAGACCCGGATCATCGCGGGCATGCACTCCCCCGTCGACGTGATCGGCGGCCGGATCCTCGGCACCGCGCTCGCCGCGGCGATCCTCGGCGACGCGGCCAACGCGACCCTCAAGGCCGAGGCGCGCGCCCAGGCGCTCAGCTACTTCCAGGCCCAGGTGGGAGACGTTCTCACCGCCGCGCACGCGGCAGATCACAGCGATGCGTACGCGGACCGCGCCCGCAACGCCGCCATCGTCGGGCCGAAGCAGACGTACGGGCTGCCGCGCACCCGCGACCGGGCCCCGTTCGTGGTGCCGAAGGGCGCCGAGGTGCTGCTCGAGACGCGGCTGCCGTACCTGGACGCCGCGCAGCGCCGCGAGGTCCTGCGCACCACCGGGCTGGCCGCGGGCAACCCGCTGCTCGACGGCGGCGAGCAGTGGGGCCGCATCGACCTGTTCACCGCGGCCGACGGCTACGGCGCGTTCGACTCGACCGTCGCGGTGAGCCTGGACGCGGCCGCCGGGGGCTTCTCCGCCGCCGACACCTGGCGCAACGACATCACCGGCAGGGGTGGCCTGATCAAGCTGGGCACCGGCGCGCTCACCCTGGCCGGCGACAACGACTACCGGGGCGGGACGACCGTCGCGCACGGCACGCTGGTCGCGGCCACGAAGCGGGCGCTCGGCGACGGCGACGTCACGGTCACCGGGGGCACGCTGCGGCTGGCCGCGGAGAAGGTGCACGTCGGCGGGGCGTTCCGGCAGAGCGCGGGCACGCTCGCCGTCACGGTGCGCCCGCACGGCGCGCCCCCGCTGACCGTGCACGAGGAGGTCGTCCTGGGCTCCGGCGCCACCCTGTCGATCGAGGTGACGCCGGGCAGGAAGTACGACCGGCCGGTGCCGGTGCTCAAGGCGCGCCGGGTCCGCGGGCGGTTCGCCTCGGTCAGCGTCGTCACACCGGGTTACCGCGCCGAGCTGGTCCAGGACGGCGACAGCGTGGCTGTCCGGCTCCGCACCGCCTGATCCAGGGGCTTCCCCCGGCCGGCGGTCGTTCAGCCGGCCGGGCAGGCGGGCGCGGCGAACAGCGGGCGTACCCCGACGGTGAACCGGCAGCCGAACGCCGCGCTCGCCACCGCGCGCCGGTCGAGGATCGCGTCCCCGGCCGGCCGGCGGCCGGTCTCCACCCAGCGGACCAGGTCGTCGAAGCCGCGCTGCCGCTCGGCCAGGGCGAACCCGCAGTGCGACACGTCCCGGATCGCCCGGGAGACGAACAGGTGCGACCGGCCGTTGCGCTTGGCCTCCCGGGCGTACTCCTGCTCCATGGAGAACGGCACGAACAGGTCGCCGATGCCGTGCAGCGACAGCACGGGCACCGGCGGCCGGCCGTCGACGCGCGGCACGCCGTTCAGGCCCGGGTCGGCCTGCGCGGTCCGCCGCACCCGCAGCACGTCCCGGTTGAGCCGCCACTCCGCGGCGGTCGGCCAGGCCCGGTCGGTGGAGCGGTAGAAGGTGCGCCGGTTGTCGGTGAGGTTGCCGGGCGCGATGCCCGCGGTCCCGCCGGAGGTGGCCGGGTGCACGCTGAACAGGAACGGCAGGCCGCCCTGGCTGGCGGTGTTCCAGTAGGTGAACGCCGAGTCGAACCCGGGCCGCTCGCCGCCGCTGCGCCGCTCCACCACGCCGGACCAGGTCCGGCCGGCCTCGGTGGAGCCGGTGGGCAGGCCGAGCGCGGGGGTGATCCGGGCGACCTGCGCGGCCCAGGCGGCCGGCTCGATCGGGAACGAGGTCTCCACGCCGGCGAGCGCGGCGGCGGTCACGTTGGCGTCCAGGAAGTAGTCGAACAGCTCCACGTCGCCGAGCACGCCGCAGGTCGGCATCGCCCCGGCGAAGGCCCGCGGGTACTCCTCGATCGCGACCGCGGTGATGTGCCCGCCCATCGAGTCGCCGGTCATGTAGACCTTGCGCGCCGAGCGGCCGGTCAGCTCCTTGAACAGGCCGATCAGCGCGTACGAGTCGCGCACGCCCTGGCCCACGTCGTAACCGTTGGTGGCGTAGCTGGAGGCGGCCCAGGCGTACCCGTTGGCGATGTAGTGCGCCCGCAGGTCCGGGCTTCCGACGTAGACGGTGGTGCCGGTGCCCCGGTAGCCGTGGGCATAGAGCACCAGCCGGCCGTTCCAGCGCTGCGGCACCTCGACGCGGTAGGCCGCGCCGTCCCTGATGCCGGTGTGCGCGCGGGCCCCGGGCAGCGCGGTGAACGGGGTGCCGTCCACCTCGCAGTCCGGATCGGCGACCAGGTAACCGGGCTGGGTGGTGCTCGGCGTAGGTGCGGTGCAGACCTCGGCGGCCGACGCCGGGGTGCCGATCAGCATCCCGGCGACCAGCGAAGCGGCCACCACAGCGGCACGAACGATCATCGCGTTACCTCCCGGTAACATCCAATGATTCGCTCAGATCGATGTCAAGTGCCGGAACGGCCCGCGCAGCGCCGCCCATTGCAGCAGCATGATCGTCTTGGCGTCGGCGATCTCCCCGGAGTCGATCCGCTTCAGCGCCTCGGCGAACGGCAGCTCCACCGCCTCGATGTCCTCGCCGTCCTCGGGCAGCCCGCCGCCCGCGCCGACCCGCGACTCGGTGCTGTACGGCGCCGCGAAGCAGTGCACCCGCTCGGTCACCGACCCGGGGCTGGTCCACGCGTTGAAGACCGGCTCCAGCGCCCCCACCTCGACCCCGAGCTCCTCGCTCGCCTCCCGCCGGATCGCCGCGGCCGGGTCGTCGCCGTCGAGCAGGCCGGCCGCGGTCTCCACGAACATGCCGTCAGGGTGGCCGTTCACATATACCGGGAAGCGGAACTGGCGGGTGAGCAGCACCGTCTCCCGGGCCGGGTCGTAGAGCAGCACGGTCGCGCCGTCACCGCGGTCGTAGGTCTCCCGCTGCTGGGTGCTCCAGCTCCCGTCCCGCCGCCGGTAGTCGTAGGTGGTCCGCCGCAGCACGTGCCAGGCGGCGGCGAGCAGCTCCACGTCGCGCACGACCACGGACGGGTTGCCGGTCAGGTCACGCCCGGCCCGGTCCAGGCCGGTGCGGCCCCGCGCATCCGGCACATCGACGCCCGGCCGCGGCGCGACCGCCGGAATCTGCGCGATGTCGAAGTAGACCGGAAGGCCGCGGGAGCGGGCGATCGCCACGTCCTGATCCGCGCCGCGCGACTCGCCCGGCAGGCGCAGCACCGCGTCGCAGTGCGCGAGCAGCCGCTGCGCCGCCGGGTAGAGCACGTCCTCGTCGGTCGCGTCGCCGCCCGCACCACGCAGGACCGGCAGGGCCACCCACTCCCCGATCATCGGCACGTGCCCGGCCCGGAAGACCGGCCAGGCCGCCGCCTCCAGGCGCTCCAGGTTCGCGGCGATCAGATCGGGGTCACCGCCGGTGCCGGACCGGTAGGGCCCGGCGATCAAGATCAGCATTGGCTTCGTCACGGTCCGGAAACTACACTGAGAAACGCGCAATAGTCGACAAGAATAAGGAGAATCACGGATGCTGGCGGCGGAACGACGCGACTTCCTGCTGGCCCGGTTGCAGAGCGACGGCAAGCTGGTCGCCAAGGAGATCGCCGCGGAACTCGGCGTGGCCGAGGACAGCATCCGCCGTGACCTGCGCGAGCTCGCCGCCGCCGGGCTCTGCCAGCGGGTCTACGGCGGCGCCCTGCCGGTCTCCCCGGCCATCGCCGATTACGCGACCCGCACCACGGTCGCCACCTCCAGCAAGGAGCGGGTCGCCGCGGCAGCCGCCGCGCTGGTCCGGCCCGGCAGCACGGTTCTGCTCGACGGCGGCACCACGGCCCTCGCGGTCACCGCGGCGCTCCCCCACGACCTGGCCGCCACCGTGGTCACGCACAGCCCGACCGTCGCCGCCGCCCTGGTGACCCATCCGCTGATCGAGGTCTACGTGCTCGGCGGCCGGCTCTTCAAGCACTCCGCGGTGACCTGCGGCGCCGCGGCCGCCGAGGCCGCTCAGCAGGTGACCGCCGACCTCTTCCTGCTCGGCGTCGCCGGCGTCCACCACGAGGCCGGCCTCACCACCGGCGACGCCGACGAGGCCGCCATGAAACGCACCCTCGCCGGCCGCGCCGCCGACACCTACGTCCTCGCCAGCAGCGAGAAGATCGGCGCGGCCTCGCCCTTCACGGTGCTCACCCCCGATGCCGTCAGCGGCGTCATCACCGACGCCCCGGGCGACCACCCGGTCCTGCGCTCCCTGCACAGCGCCGGCGTCTCGATCATCCCCGCCTGAGGCCCGGCGGGGAGGCGTCGACGGTCTGCTGGAGGATCTCGCGGAAGGCGCGGGCGGCCGGCGACGCCGCCCCGGCCAGGCGCTGGGCCGTGAAGATCGTGCGGCGGGGCAGCTCGGTCAGGTCGAGCAGGCGGCAGGAGGTCGAGCGGCCCGCCCACACCAGGTCCGGGATCAGGGCGACCGCGTTGCCGGATTCGACCAGGCGCATGTGGGCCTGCAGGTCGGCGGTCTCGTAGCGGACGTCGGGTTCGAAGCCGGCGCGACGGCAGACCTGTTCGGCGAAGTGCCGGGAGGCGGCGCCGCGCGGCTCCATCACCCAGGGCATGTGCCGGGCCGAGTCCAGGGAGTCGACCGGGCGCAGGGACGCCTCGACCGAGGGCAGGGCGAGGCGGATCGCGTCGGTGGTGAGATCGCGGCGGTCGAGGCCGGGATGGTGTGGCGCGGCGTGAGCCGGGTACTGCTCGGCTATCACCATGTCGAAGTCGCGGGCCCAGGTCTCCCGGAGCGCCTCTTCGGGCTCCCGCTGGACCATCTCGACGCGCACGTCCGGATGCTGCCCGGCCATGGCGCGCAGGGTGGCCGGCATGAAGGCCAGGGCCGCGGACTGGAAGACCGCGACCCGGACCCGGCCGGTGACCCGGGTGGCGGCGGCCTGCAACCGGGCCTCGGCGCGCTCCAGGGTGTCGAGAACCTCGCCGACCGAGGCGACGAGGACCTCGGCCTGCGGGGTGAGCTGGACCCGGCGGCCGGCCTTGCGCAGCAGCTGGGTGCCGGTCTCCTTCTCCAGCTGGCTGAGCTGCTGGCTCACCGCGGAGGGCGTGAAGTTCAGCGCGTCGGCGACGGCGGCGATGGTGCCACGGATGGCGAGTTCGCGAAGCAGCACGAGGCGGCGGATCTCCAGCACGGCCTCATACGTTAGCTCAACTTAAGAACACCGGTCATAAAGCATCGCTTTTCCTAACCGGAGTTGAGGCAGCACACTGTGGCGGAAACCGGAAGGAGCATCCCGATGTCTGAGATCGCCGAAGAGACGATCGCCCTTGTCCGGCGCTGGCTGCGCGAGGCTGCGGACGTCCCCGTCGGCGGCTCGGCCGCGCAGCTGGCCGGAGTGCTGCGTGACCCGAAGGGCCTGGCGTTCACCGTCGGCTTCGTCGACGGCGTGGTCCGCCCCGAGGACCCGCGAGTCAGCGCCCGCGCGCTGAACACGCTGGCCGGCGACATCCCCGCCTTCCTGCCGCTGCACCTGCGCACCGCGGTCAAGCTGGGCGGCAGGCTCGCCCCGCTGATGCCCGGCGTGGTGGTGCCGATCGCCCGCCGCGCGCTGCGGCACATGGTCGGCCACCTGATCGTCGACGCCACCGACGCCCGCCTCGGCAAGGCGATCAAGCGGATCCGCAAGCGCAACGTCCGGCTCAACGTCAACCTGCTGGGCGAGGCGGTCCTCGGCCGGGGCGAGGCGAAGCGCCGGCTCACCGAGACCGAGCGGCTGCTGGCCCGCCCCGACGTCGACTACGTGTCGATCAAGGTGTCGTCGACCGTCGCCCCGCACAACCCGTGGGCCTTCGACGAGGCCGTCGCGGACATCGTCGAGCAGCTCACGCCGCTGTTCACGCTGGCCGCGCGGACCGGCAAGTTCGTCAACCTGGACATGGAGGAGTACAAGGACCTCGACCTGACGGTCGCGGTCTTCACCCAGCTCCTCGACCGCCCCGAGATGCTCGGCCTGGAAGCCGGCATCGTGCTGCAGGCCTACCTGCCGGACGCGCTGGGCGCCATGATCCGCCTGCAGGACTGGTCGGCGGCCCGGCGCGCCCGCGGCGGCGCCGGGATCAAGGTGCGACTGGTCAAGGGCGCCAACCTGCCGATGGAGCGGGTCGAGGCGGAACTGCACGGCTGGCCGGTGGCGACCTGCGACAGCAAGCAGGCCACGGACACCAACTACAAGCGGGTGCTGAACTACGCCCTGCACCCGGAGCGGATCCGCAACGTACGGCTCGGGGTGGCCGGCCACAACCTGTTCGACGTGGCGTACGCCTGGATCCTGGCCGGCGAGCGCGGCGTGCGGGACGGCATCGAGTTCGAGATGCTGCTCGGCATGGCCGAAGGCCAGGCCGAGGCGGTCCGGCGCGAGGTCGGCGGGTTGTTGCTCTACACCCCGGTGGTACGCCCGGAGCAGTTCGACGTGGCCATCGCCTATCTGATCCGCCGCCTCGAAGAGGGCGCCAGCTCGGACAACTTCATGTCGGCGGTGTTCGAGCTGCACACCGACTCCGCGCTGTTCGCCCGGGAGCAGGAGCGCTTCCTCGCCTCGCTCCGGGATCTGGACGAGACGGTGCCGGCGCCGAAGCGGGTCGCCGACCGCTATGCCGCGGTGCCGCGCAGCGAGCCGGGCCGGTTCGTGAACACGCCCGACACCGACCCTGCGGTGGCCGTCAACCGCGATCGCGCCCGCGCGCTGCTGCAGCGGGTCACCACCTCGGAACTCGGCCTCGACCTGCCCCGGATCAGCGACCGGGAGCACCTGGACGAGGCCCTGGAGAAGGCCGCCGCCGCGAGCTGGGGCGGCGCCGACCGGCGGACCGTCCTGCACCGCATCGGCGAGGCCCTGGAGGAGCACCGCGAGACCCTGCTCGAGGTGATGGCGGCCGAGGCCGGCAAGACCATCGACCAGGCCGACCCGGAGGTCTCCGAGGCGGCCGACTTCGCCCACTACTACGCCGAGCTCGCCGCCTCGCTGGTGCGGACGGACGGCGCGACGCCGGTTCCGGCCCGGCTGACGCTGGTGACGCCGCCGTGGAACTTCCCGGTCGCCATCCCGGCCGGTTCGGTCCTGGCCGCGCTCGCGGCCGGCTCGCCGGTCGTACTGAAGCCGGCCGGTCCCGCCGAGCGCTGCGGCACCGTGCTCGCCGGCATCCTGCGCGACGCCCTGTCCGCCGCCGGCGCCGACCCGGACCTGGTCACCCTGCTGCAGGTGGACGAGGCGGGGCTGGGCCGCGAGCTGATCAGCCACCCGCTCGTCGACCGGGTGATCCTGACCGGCGCGTACGAGACCGCCGAGCTGTTCCGCTCGTTCCGCACCGACCTGCCGCTGCTCGCCGAGACCAGCGGGAAGAACGCCGTCATCGTCACCCCGAGCGCCGACCTGGACCTGGCGGTCAAGGACGTGGTGTCGTCGGCGTTCGGCCACGCCGGGCAGAAGTGCTCGGCCGCCTCGCTGGTGGTGCTGGTCGGTTCGGTGGCCCGGTCGCAGCGGTTCCGCACCCAGCTGCTGGACGCGGTGTCGTCGCTGGACGTCGGTTACCCGGCCGACCCGCGCAGCCAGGTCGGCCCGCTCGTCGAACCGGCCGCCGGCAAGCTTCTCGACGGCCTGACCCGGCTGGGCCCGGGTGAGCGCTGGCTGCTGGAGCCCCGCAAGCTCGACGACACCGGCAAGCTGTGGAGCCCCGGCGTCCGGGACGGGGTGCGGCGCGGCTCCGAGTACCACCGCACCGAGTACTTCGGACCGATCCTCGGCATCATGACCGCGGACACCCTGGACGAGGCGATCGACCTGGTCAACGAGGTCGACTTCGGTCTCACCTCGGGTCTGCACTCGCTGGACGAGGGCGAGATCCGCACCTGGCTGGACCGGGTGCAGGCGGGCAACCTCTACGTCAACCGGGGCATCACCGGCGCCATCGTGCAGCGGCAGCCGTTCGGTGGCTGGAAGCGCTCGGCGGTCGGCCCGGGCACCAAGGCCGGCGGCCCGAACTACCTGGTCGGCCTGACCGGCTGGGAGTCCCGGCCGGCCACCGCGACGGCCGAGGTGACGCACGCCGATGTGCGGGCGCTGCTCGGTGCGGCCCGCGGCGTGCTCAGCGCCGAGGAGCTGGCGCGGGTCGAGCGGGCCGCGCGCAGCGACGCCGCGTTCCCTCTCGCCGCCTCGGACGTCTCCGGGCTGCAGGCGGAACGCAACGTGCTGCGCTATCTGCCCTGCCCGGTCACCGTCCGGCTCGCCGCCGGTGGTTCGGTCGCCGACCTGGTCCGGGTCCTCGCCGCGGGCACGCTGGCCGGCGCCGAGCTGCGGGTCTCCACCGCGGAGCCGCTGCCGGCCGGGCTCGCCGACCGGCTGCGTGACGCGGTGGTCGAGGACGACGCGACGTTCGCCGCCGGGCTGAGCGCCGGCCGGCTGCGGCTGGTCGGCGGCGACGCCGGCACGATTCTCGAGGCCACCGGCGGGCGTCCCGACCTGGCGGTCTGGGCCGGCCCGGTGACCGAGGCCGGCCGGGTGGAGATGCTGCCGTTCCTGCGCGAGCAGGCGGTCAGCATCACCGCGCACCGCTTCGGCAACCCGCTCGCCCTGGCCACCCGGGTGCTGTAGGCACCGTGTGAAGTGGGGGCGCGCCGCGCGCCCCGGCTTCACACACCGCTCATCGCCGTGGGGAGTTCGGGCGCGCTGCGCGCCCGGACTCCCCCACAGTCAGACGACGGAAAATCCGGGCGGGAGGGACGCGCGGCCGGTGAGAGCGCGCAGGACCGCCGGGCCGTCGCCGGTGACGACAGCGATGCGGGCCGCGAGAGCGGCGGCCTCCGCGAACACGCTCTCGTCCAGCGAGATCGGCACCCCGGCCGCCGCCGCGGCGTCGGACCCGTGCACGACCAGCTCGAACGTCCGGGTCGGCAGCCAGTCCCGGACCCGCATCCCCCCGGCCGGCGTGGCCACCGGATCGTCGTCGCCGGCCCCGGCCAGCGCGGACGTGGCCCGCCCGATGAAGTCGCTGACCACGGCCGCCGGCTCCACCCCGAGCGCCTTCCCGGTCGCCCGGGCGTCGTCGGCCGACGCCGACCGGGCGGCCGCCAGCAGCTCCGGCGGCGCGTTGCGGGCCACCGCGAAGTAACCCTCCGGGCTGGTGACCAGCAGCGCCGGAGCGCTCGCGGCCAGCACGTCCGGCACCTGCCGCAGCGCCGAGCTGACGGTGTGCCCGAGCAGGTCGCGCAGCGTCCACTCGCCGAGGCCGGGCTCGTCGAGCCGGTCCGGCGGGATCCGGGAGACCAGGTCGGCGAAGGCGATGGCCGCGGACCGGTACGTACGGCGGTAGTCCATGTCACCAACCTGCCACGCTGCCCCGTGCCGCACGACCCCGCCTCTAGTCCAGCTGCTCCACCATCCGGTTGCGGGCGTGCTGGTAGATGATCGAGCTGCGGAAGCCGACGATCTCCCGCCGGTCGGAGAACCGGTCCATCAGGAACGCGTGCAGGCTGTCCACGCTCGGCACCGCGACGTGCACCAGGAAGTCGTCGCCGCCGGCCAGCACGAAGACCGACAGCACCTCGGGCAGCCCCGCCGCGTAGGACTTGAAGCCCTCGATCACGGTCCGGGTCAGCGGCCGGACCTGCACGTGCAGCAGCGCCTGGACGTCGCGGCCGAGAGCGGTCAGGCTGACCTCCGCGTGGTACCCGGTGATCACGCCCCGGTCGCGCAGCAGCCGCACCCGTTCCAGGCACGTCGAGGGGGCGATGCCGACCGCGCGGGCCAGGTCCCGGTTGGTCTGCCGGGCGTTCGCCTGCAGTTCCCGGACCAGTGCCGAATCAATGTCGTCCACGACCGCCATCTTCGCAGTTCTGCCGAATTTCATTCGGCAGCAGGATTCCACGACCGCTCAGCGTCCTAGCGTCAAGGCCGTCCAAGCAGCAGATGTACGGGAGGCCACAATGTCGTTCAACCACCGGCGTGTCGTCGTCGAGCAGGGCCGCCGCTCCGGCCTGCCGATCGTGGTGGCCGTCCACTCCACCGTCCTCGGCCAGGCGATCGGCGGGTGCCGCCTGGCGTCCTACCCGGACTGGCGCGACGGGCTCGACGACGCGTTGCGCCTGTCCGCCGCGATGACCGAGAAGGCGGCCTTGGCCGGGCTGCCGCACGGCGGCGGGAAGACGGTGATCGCGCTGCCACCCGGGCGGGTCCTGTCCCCCACCGAACGCCGGGACGCGCTGCACGACGCCGGCGACGTGATCGGCGGGCTGCGCGGGGCTTACGCCACCGGCCCGGACGTCGGCACCGGCCCCGCCGACATGGTCACGATCAGCGAGCGTACGGCGTACGTCTTCTGCCGTCCGGCGCAGGCCGGCGGCAGCGGGGACTCCTCGCCGCACACCGCCGCCGGCGTCCTGGCCGCCCTGCGTGCCGTCGCGGCCGAACGCTTCGGCTCGCCGGACCTGTCGCGCCGCAGCTTCGCCGTGCTCGGCCTCGGCCGGGTCGGCACGCACGTGCTGCGCCTGCTCGCCGAGGCCGGCGCCACCGACCTGATCGCCGCCGACGTGGACCCGGCCCGGCGGGCGGTCGCCGGGAAGTACGGCGCCACCTGGACCGGCCCGGACGACTGCCTGACCGCCGAGGTGGACGTGCTGGTCCCGGCCGCCCTCGGCGGGGTGCTCACCCGCGCGCTCGTGCCGCGGCTGAGCTGCTCGGCGATCGCCGGCCCGGCCAACAACCAGCTCGACGACCCGGCGACCGCCGACCTGCTGCACGAGCGGGGCATCCGCTGGGCGCCGGACGTGGTGGTCAGCGCCGGCGGCATCGTGCACGCCACCGCCGCGGAGCTGCACCACGAGAGCGAGGCACAGATCAGCGCCCGGATCGACGGGATCGGCGACACCCTGGCCGGGATCCTCAGCGCCGCCCGGGAGACCTCCGCGACGCCGGCCGCCGCGGCGACCCGGCTGGCCGGGTTCCTCACCAGCGAGCGAGCGGCTTCTATGCTGGCGGCATGTTGAAGGCGCAACGAACGAGTATGTGGAAGACCCGCTACGAGATCAGCGACGGCGACACCGTCGTCACGGTCTGGGACGGCAACAGCTGGTCCATCGGCGGTCACTTCGAGCTCGACGGGCACGCCTACCGGGTCAAGGCCAACGGCTGGGGCTCGCGCTACACGATGACCGACCGGCACGACCGGGTGGTCGCCGAGGCCGAGCGGGTCTACCGCAAGCAGTGGAAGGTGCACGCCGGCGGCCGGACCTTCGAGTTCAAACGCGACTCGGTCTGGCGTGGCGGCGACGAGCAGCTGATGGACGGCGACACGGTGGTCGGCACGGTCAAGCGCACCAGCACGTGGCGCGGCGAGTTCGCCGCCGACCTGCCCGGCCTGCCGCCGGCCGTGCAGGTCTTCGTGCTCGGTGTGGTGCTCACCAACTACAACGCTCAGGCGGCCGCCGCCGCCTGAGCCGTCACCAGCGGTTGCGGGCCTCCTCGGCCCAGCCGGTCAGCCCGTCCAGGTCGATCTTGCGGCCGTCAGCGGTACGGGCCCAGCCGGTGAAGTGACCGAAACACTGGTGCGTCTCGCTGGCCAGCACCCCGAGGTTCGTCCGGGCCACCCGTTCATGGAACGGGTGGAACCGGACGTCCACCCGCTCGCCGCTGATCCGCCACGGCGCGAGCCAGTCGGCACGGTCGTACTGCCAGGTCAGGTCCTCGCCGATCTTGTGCAGCCGGCCGTCGACGAGCAGCGCGTTCTCGGTGCTGCCGGTGCCGTCGGTCCACTTGCCACCGAGCTGGATCGCCCGGCCCTCGCCTGCGCCGGCCGCCCAGTTCCAGGTGATCGAGTACGGCCAGCGGCCCCGCCCGTGGTCGAGCGTCGCATAGGAACCCTCGGCCGGCACGGCGTGCTCCACCCCGTTCAGCACGAGCCGGCCGTGCACCGGGCGGCCGATGTCCTTCACCGTGTACTGGAACCGGGTCGGGCTCCAGCGGACCACCACCCCGAGCGCGTCGCGGTCCGGGACCGAGGGGACGGTCAGGTCGATCTCCAGCTCGGCTGCGGACGCGCGGATGACCGTACCCTCGGGCTTTTGATCGATGTGGATGCGCAGGCCGGGGCCGCGCGCGACCACCTGCCCGGCCCCGGCGCGGTCCGGGAGGACCGTGTGACGCGCGAGCGGAACGGTCGCGTCCGCCCTGGTCTCCCGGCCGGTGGCCCGGTCCAGCACGTAGAGGCCGTGCACGCCGGCGTAGTCGAGCGACGAGGCGACCACCCCGATCACGTGCGCCGGGGTGGTCACGCCCCAGTACTCCCAGCGCTTGGTGCGGCCCCAGCCGCGCAGGTTCGCGCGGTGCACCGGGCGGCGGGTCCAGCCGACCGCGGCCGGGTTGAGCCGGCCGTCCGGCAGGCACAGGTCCACCGGCGCATCGATCTCGATCTCGTGGGTCACGCGCGGCAGGCTACCGGCGCTCCTCAAGATCCGCTAGAACGGGTACGTGCGCGGCTCGTGCCGGGCGGTGACCCACTGCACCTGGGTGAACTCCTCGGTGGCGAAACCCATCCCGAACCGGCCGGCGCCGCTGTCCTTCACCCCGCCGAACGGCATCTGCGGCTCGTCGTTGACCGGCTGGTCGTTGACGTGCACTATGCCGGCCTGCAGGTGGCGGGCCAGATCGAGACCACGGTACGGGTCGCCGGTGAGGACACCCGCGGTCAGCCCGAAGTCGGTGGCGTTGGCCCGGCGTACCGCGTCGTCGGGGCCGTCCGCCTCCTCCAGCAGCACGACCGGGCCGAACGTCTCGTCGAAGGCCAGCTCGGCGGTGGGCGGCACCCCGGCCAGCACGGTCGGCGGGAAGCAGCGCCCGGACGGCACGCCGCCGGTGAGCAGCCGGGCGCCCATCTCGACGGCCTCCCGGACCCGGCGCTCCAGCAGCGACAGCGCCCACTCGTTGATCACCGGGCCGACCACGGTGCCGGGGTCCGACGGGTCGCCGAGCGGCAGCGCCGCGGCCCGCGCGACGAACCGCTCGGTGAACTCGGCGGCGATCGAGCGGTCCACGATGATGCGGCGGGCGCACATGCAGGTCTGCCCGGAGTGGACGAACGCGCCGTAGGTGGCGGCGTCGACGGCGTGGTCCAGGTCGGCGTCGGCGAGCACCAGCAGCGGATTGTGGCCGCCGAGCTGCAGCACCACCCGCTTGAGGTGCCGGCCGGCCTGCTCGGCGAGGCGGCGGCCGGTGACCGTGGAGCCGGTGAAGCTGAGCCGGCGTACCCGGGGATCGGCGATCAGGGTCTCGGCGACCGCGCCGGCCTCGCCGGGCGCGTGGGTGACCACGTTGAGCACGCCGGGCGGCAGCCCGGCCCCGGCGAGCAGTTCCGCCCAGAGCGTGCCGCCGGTCAGCGGCGCCTCCTCCGACGGTTTGAGCACCACGGTGTTGCCGACCATGATCGGGGCCACCACCGCGCGGCCGGCCAGCACCAGCGACGCGTTCCAGGGCGCGATCGCGGCGACCACCCCGACCGGGCGGCGCATCGCGAGGGCCCGGGTGCCGGGCAGGTCCGACGGGAGGATCTGGCCGGCCGGCTCGTACGCCAGGGCGGCCGCCTGCCGCAGCAGGTTGACGCAGAAGTCGAGCTGGATCGCGGCGAACTGCACGCCGCAGCCGGTCTCGGCGGCGAGCAGGCCGCGCACCTCGTCGCGCCGGCGCTCCAGTGCCTCGGCGGCCCGCAGCATGATCTGCTGCCGGCGCGCGGGCAGGGTCTGCGCCCAGGCCGGGAAGGCAGCCTCCGCGGCGGCGACCGCGGCCGCCGCGTCGTCGGCGTCGCCGGCCGCGGCGCGGGCGAAGACGTCACCCGTCCACGGGTTGCGCTTGTCGTAGGTGCGCCCGTTGGCGCCGTCCGTCTCGGCACCGCCGATGTGGTGCCGGACCAGCCTGATCGCTTCGATCATCGTGGGGCGATCGTAGCGTTCCGACAATGCGAACGCGACGTTACGATGCGCCATGGCCGCCGATGAGGAACCCGCCTCCAGCGCCGCGTTCTCCCAGTCCCTGGAGCGCGGGCTGACCATCCTGTCGTCGTTCAGCGAGTCGCGGCCGGTGCTCGGCATCGCCGACCTGTCCCGGGCCGTCTCGCTGAACAAGAGCACCACCCACCGGTACGTGGCGACCCTGGCCCGGCTCGGCTACCTGCAGCAGGACCCGGAGACGAAGAAGTACGCGCTGGGGCCGCGGGTGGTGGACCTGGGGTTCGCCGCGATCAACGCTCTGGAGATCAACCGGGCGGCGGCGCCGTACCTGCAGGCGCTCGCCGACGAGACCGGCTACACGGTGAGCATGGCGGTGCTGGACGGCACCGACATCATCTATGTGGAGCGGCGGCGCAGCGGGCGGGCCGCCGGGTTCGCGATGGGGCTGAACCTGCACGTCGGGTCGCGGCTGCCGGCGTACTGCACGTCGATGGGGAAGGTGCTGCTGGCGTACCAGGAGCCGGGGGTGCTGCGCGGGCTGCTGGACCGTACCGACTTCGCGCGCCGCGGGCCGAAGACGCTCACCAACCGGGAACAGCTCACCGCCGCGCTGAGCCGGATCCGGCAGAGCGGGGTCGCCGTCAACGACGAGGAGCTGGCGTCCGGGCTGCGCTCGGTGGCCGCGCCGGTCCGCGACCGGACCGGGCAGGTGGTGGCGGCGATCAACATCGCGGTGCACCTGACGGTCTGGTCCACCACCGCGGACACCGTGGTGGCCCGCCTGGAGCGGCCGCTGCGGAACACGGCCGCGGAGATCTCCCACCGTCTCGGCTACCGATAACGGCGTTCGGATGAGTCGAACACTCCGTTGATCTGCCGGAAACACGGGCATACCGTCAGCGCACCCTGCACAACGGGAGGCGAGCACCGATGCTCCTCGACGACAAGACCTGGACCGGAAACATCTTCATCGGCGGCGAGTGGAAGCCGGGACGGGGGGAGGCGTACGACGTCGTCGAACCCGCCACCGGCGACGTCCTCGGCCGGATCGGGCGGGCCACCCCCGAAGACGTCGACGAGGCCGCCCGGCGCGCCGCCGAGGCGCAGAAGAGCTGGGCGGCGACCCCGCACCCGGCCCGCGCGGCGGTGCTGCGGCGGGCGGCCCAGCTCTGGGGCGAGCACGCCGAGGAGATCTCCCGGTGGAACGTGCGCGAGGTCGGCGCGATCCCGCCGATGGCCGGGTTCGCCCTGCACGTCGCCGAGCAGGAGTGCTACGAGGCCGCCTCACTGCCCAGCCGCCCGTACGGGGAACTGCTGCCCAGCGAGGAGCCGCGGCTGTCCATGTCGCGGCGGGTCCCGGCCGGGGTGGTGGCGGTGATCGCCCCGTTCAACGTGCCGATCATCCTGGCCATCCGGTCGGTCGCGCCGGCCCTGGCGCTGGGCAACGCGGTGCTGCTCAAGCCGGACCCGCGGACCGCGGTGACCGGCGGCGCCACCCTCGCCCGGATCTTCGAGGAGGCCGGCCTGCCGGACGGCCTGCTCCAGGTGCTGCCCGGCGGCGCCGAGGTCGGCGAGGCCCTGGTCACCCACCCGCTGGTGCGGGTCATCTCGTTCACCGGCTCCACCGCGGCCGGCCGCCGGGTCGGCGCGCTCGCCGGTGAGCACCTCAAGCGCGCCCACCTCGAGCTCGGCGGCAACTCGGCGCTGGTCGTGCTCGACGACGCCGACGTCGGCGCGGCGGTGGACGCGGCATCCTTCGGCTCCTGGTTCCACCAGGGCCAGATCTGCATGACCACCGGGCGGCACCTGGTCCACGACCGGGTCTACGACGAGTTCGTGGCCCGGCTCGCGGCCAAGGCGGAGGCGCTGCCGGTCGGCGACCCGAACCGGGAGACCGTCGTGCTCGGCCCGATCATCGACGCCGCCCAGCGCGACAAGATCCACAGCGTGGTGACGCGGTCCGCTTCCTACGGCTCACGGGTCGCGGCCGGCGGCCGGTACGAGAACCTCTTCTACTCCCCCACGGTCCTCGCCGACGTCTCCGACGACGCCCCGGCGTTCACCGAGGAGATCTTCGGCCCGGTCGCCCCGGTGCTACGTTTCCGCGACGCCGAGGAGGCGGTCCGGCTCGCCACCGCCAGCGAGTACGGTCTGTCACTGGGCATCGTGACCCGCGACGTGATGCGGGGTCTCGCCCTGGCCGACCGGATCCCCACCGGCATCGTGCACATCAACGACCAGACCGTCAGCGACGAGGCGAACAGCCCGTTCGGCGGGGTCGCGGCCTCCGGGACCGGGTCCCGTTTCGGCGGTGCGGCGGCCAACATCGAAGCCTTCACCGAGACCCGCTGGGTCACCGTCCGCGACAAGCCGCCGGCGTACCCGTTCTGAGGAAAGTTGTTTCCGCGCCGTTACAGGCACTCCGGGAGGGCTTGCGTTAAATGCACGTTCATCAATAATGAGCGCCATGAATCGAGCCGAGGCGATGCCGGTTGCCGGATCCCGGAGCACGACCGAGGCCCCCGCCGGCAGCGAACCGGCGGGGCCTCCCCAGGAGGCCGGCGGCCGCCAATCCCCGCACCTCACCGCCCCCGGCGGCGACATCCCCCATCCCTTCCCCCACGCCGAAGGCGGTTCCCCGACCGCTTCCGGCGGCGCGGCGCTCCTTCCCCAGGAGGCCGGCGCCACACCCACCCACTTTCCCGGCGCGGCGTTACTTCCCCATCGCGCCGGCCCCACACCTAGCACCGGCACGGTGGGACAAGCAGGCACCCACCCCACCGGCGCGGCAGGACCCGCCGGCATCCAAGCCGGCGGCCCGGCAGGACCGACAGGCATCCAAGCCGGCGCGGCAGGACCGGCAGGCATCCAAGCCGGCGTGGCAGGACCGGCAGGCATCCGAGCCGGCGGCGCGGTGCTGCCCGCGGCGGATCTCGCAGTCCGCGACGGTGGCTCGCCCGCGGTGATCCGGCCCGCAGCGCCTTCAGCCCGGCCGGCGGCCGGGCTGTCGCGGGACCTGGAATCCCGCTCGCGGGAACTGGACCGGACCGGTCACCGGCGGCGGGCCACGACACGCAGGCTGGTCGGGCTGTGAGCCCACCGACGCGGTCGCCGGCCCCTGCCCCGGCAGACCGCCCACCAGCCCTGTTCGCCCGCAGCCCGGCAGCCCGGCCCCGCCGACGCCGAACCGGTCGGAACATAACGCTCCGCTCCGCCCAAATCTGCCAGGCCGAACACGCACCAACTGCCGGGTCATACCGCAGCCAGACCGGTCGGAACATAGCGCTCCGGTCCGTTCGGATCTGCCGGGGCGAGCGCGAGTCGCCTCCGGGAGCAAGGCGAACCAGGGCGCCACGGATCGCTGAGCGCCTCCTGGCCGGGCTGGCGCACGGGAACGCCTATCGGTGGCAACCACCAGCCCGGACGCGGCCGAAGGCCGGGTCAAGCCCGCAGCACGCCGGAATCGACGGACCCGGTGCCACCGGTCTTGGGCGCAAAAACGAGCGCCCGATCCGGTTCACGCACGACAACGAGCGCCCGGCCCGGCTTCGGCGCGACAACGAGCGCCCGATCCGGTTCACGCACGACAACGAGCGCCCGGCCCGGCTTGGGCGCGACAACACGTGCTTGATCTGGCCTGCGCAGGACAACGAAGAGCGAGCAGCCGCGGACCCCAGCGACACGACCGGCCGCCGGCCTGTCGGGGTCGCCCTTTCGGAGAGCTCGACCGGCGGACCCCGGCGAGCACCGCTTCCTTCAGCTCAGCTCGGCCCGGGCCGGCTCACCCCGCACACGGCCGCACTCGATGTCGCCGCCGGCCATCCGGGCCGTCCACCACCCCGGCCCCACCTCGCGCGCCGGTTCGCATGCATGCGGCAAGCTGAGACCTCCTGACGCCCTGGCTGGTGATGAGGCGCCGGCACCGGCGCGCTCGTCACCGGCGAAGGCCTCGGCCACCACCCGCCGCGCGTACCGGAAAGGGGGTAGAAGTAGAGGCGAGCGCGCGCCTCGGCGCGCACCGCGACCACTTCGGGAGGGCTCCCCATGGCGGGCACGCCAAGCATCACGCTCAACAACGGCCTGACGATGCCGCAGGTCGGGTTCGGTGTCTTTCAGATTCCGGAGGCGGAGACCGCGGCCGCGGTCAGCACCGCGCTGGAGGCGGGATATCGCAGCATCGACACGGCGGCGGCCTACGCGAACGAGGCGGGCGTCGGCGCCGCGCTGAAGGCCAGCGGGGTGCCGCGGGACGAGCTTTTCATCACCACCAAGCTCTGGAACAGCGATCAGGGGTACGACCAGACGCTGCGCGCCTTCGACGCCAGTGTGGCGCGGCTCGGTCTGGACGTGCTCGACCTGTACCTGATCCACTGGCCGACGCCGAAGCGCGGAAAGTACCTGGACACCTGGCGGGCGCTGGACAACCTGTACCAGCAGGGCCGGATCCGGGCGATCGGCGTCTCCAACTTCCTGCCGGAGCATCTGCGGGCGGTGGCCGACCTGGGCGGCACGGTTCCGGCGGTCAACCAGATCGAGGTGCATCCGCAGCTGCAGCAGCGGGCGGCGCAGGAGGCGAACGCCGCGCTCGGCGTGGTGACCGAGGCGTGGAGTCCGCTGGCGCAGGCGGGGGTGCTGGACGATCCGGCCATCACGTCGATCGCCACCGCGCACGATCGCACGCCGGCGCAGGTGGTGCTGCGGTGGCACGTCCAGCAGGGGCGGGTGATCATCCCGAAGTCGGTGACGCCGGAGCGGATCAGGCAGAACCTGGCGCTGTTCGACTTCGAACTCACCGCCGAGGAGATGACGGCGATCGACGCCCTGGAGTGTGACGGGCGGACCGGGCCGCACCCGGATCACTTCAACTGAAACCGCTGCTCAGCCAGCCCACAGGAAACCACCGCATAGTGGGAGGACATCCCGCTGATGGAGGTACTGATGGGTCTTCTCGCCCTGGTCAACCTGGTTCTGCTCGCCGTTCAGCTGCTGCTGGTCGCGCGGGCGGTGCTGGACTGGAGTGGGGTGCTGGCCGGTCCGGCGATGCCCGGTTCGTTCCGGTCCCGGGCGACGAGCGGGGTGACCGCGGTCACCGAGCCGATTCTGGCGCCGGTGCGCCGGGTGCTGCCGCCGCTGCGCTTCGGTGGTGTCGGCATCGACCTGGCGTTCATCGTGCTGTTCCTCGGCATCAGCGTGCTGCGTGCCCTGATCTGAGCTGATGGTCCGGGTCCGCGGTGGCGGACCCGGGACCTGTCAGGAGGAGACGAACTCGAGGGCCGCGGTGTCGAAGAAGCCGCGGCCTCCCTCGTGCCCGTCCCACTCGAAGACCTCGATCTGTTTCGCGGCCGAAGCCGCCCCGATCGCGTTGTAGGCGGCGAACACCCCGGACGGCGGGCACACCGCGTCCATCAGGGCGACCGACACGATCGTCTTCGCGGTGATCCGCTTGGCGAAGTGCACCACGTCGATGTGGTCGAGCGAGTTCAGCACCTGCGCCGCCAGGTGCGGGTTGACCCGCAGGAACCGCACCACCTCGTGGAACGGGTCGCTGTCGGTGATGGTGATGGCACGGCGGATGTCGCAGAGGAACGGCACGCCGGCGGCCACCGCCGACACCCGGTCCGGGACGAGCCCGGCCGCCGCCAGGGACAGCGCACCGCCCTGGCTCTTGCCGGTGACCACCAGGCGGGAGGCGTCGACGCCGGGCAGGTCGGCCGCGGTCTCGACGGCCCGGACCGCGTCGGTGATCAGCCGGCGGTAGTACAGCGTGTCCGGGGCCAGCGCGCCGCGCGTCAGGAAGCCGGGCGTGGACGGCCCGGCGCCGGTCCCGTCGGGGTCGGGGGTGTCGCCGCCGCGCCAGCTGCCGCCCTGGCCACGGGTGTCCATCACCAGGTGCGCATATCCGGCGCTGGCCCAGAGCAGCCAGTCGATCGGCAGGCCGCGGCCACCGCCGTACCCGATGAACTCGACAGCGACCGGCAGCGGACCGGTGGCGCCGGCGGGAACGTTGAGCCATGCCTTGACCGGCTGACCGGCGTAGCCGGAGAAGGTCACGTCGTAGCTGGTGATGCCGCGCAGCGGGGTGGAGACCTCGGCGATCTCGGGCGGGGTTGCCGCTTGGCGTGCCCCGTCGAGCGTGCCGGACCAGAAGGCGTCGAAGCCGGGCGGTTCCGGGGACGGGGAGCGATAGCTACGCAGCTCGGGCAGCGGGAGGTCGAAGAGCGCCATGTTGATCACGCTAGGCCCTGCCGCCGCACGGTGAAAGAGCGCCCGGCACGATGGGCTCCGTGTCCGGCAGTCCACCGAAAGACCGCAAAGACCCGCACGTGCTGGAAGCTGTGCTGGAGCGGCTGACCTATGTGAACGAGGAGACCGGCTACACGGTCGCCCGGGTCGCCACCTCGCGCAGCGGCTCCGACCTGCTCACCGTGGTCGGCGCGCTGCTCGGCGCGCAGCCCGGGGAGAGCCTGCGGCTGCACGGCTGGTGGTCGTCGCACCCGCAGTACGGCCGGCAGTTCGAGGTCGTCTCCTACACCACGGTGCTGCCCGCGACCGTACAGGGCATTCGCCGCTATCTGGGTTCCGGCCTGGTCAAGGGCATCGGCCCGGTCTTCGCCGAGCGGATCGTCGACCATTTCGGACTCGACACGCTGGAGATCATCGAGACGGCGCCGGAGCGGCTGATCGAGGTGGCCGGACTCGGCCCGAAACGCACCGCGAAGATCACCGCGGCGTGGGCCGAGCAGAAGGCGATCAAGGAGGTGATGGTCTTCCTCCAGGGGGTCGGCGTCTCCACCTCGATCGCCGTCCGGATCTACAAGAAATACGGTGACGCGTCGATCAGCGTGGTGAAGAACTCGCCCTACAAGCTGGCCGCGGACGTGTGGGGCATCGGCTTCAAGACGGCCGACACGATCGCCCAGGCGGTCGGCATCCCGCACGACAGCCCCGAACGGGTGAAGGCCGGCCTGCAGTACACGCTGTCGCAGGCCACCGACAACGGCCACTGCTTCCTGCCGGTGGATCAGCTGACCGCCGAGGCCACCAAGATCCTGGACGTGCCGGGCGGCCTGATCCCCGCCTGCCTCGACGAGCTGGTGGCGGAGGAGGGTGTGGTCCGCGAGGAGGACGCCGTCTACCTGGTCCCGTTCCACCGGGCCGAGCAGTCGCTCGCCTCCACGCTCATCCGGCAGCTGTCCGACAGGTCCGACAGGATGCCGCACTTCCACAGCGTGGACTGGACCAGAGCCCTGGCCTGGCTGCACCAGCGCACCGGCTCGACGCTGGCGCAAGAGCAGGAACAGGCCGTGAAGATCGCGCTCACCGAGAAGGTCGCGGTGCTCACCGGCGGGCCGGGCTGCGGCAAGAGCTTCACCGTACGGTCGATCGTCGAACTCGCCGCGGCCAAACAGGCCAAGATCCAGCTGGTGGCGCCGACCGGCCGGGCCGCGAAGCGGCTCGCCGAGCTGACCGGGCACCCGGCCGCGACCGTGCACCGCCTGCTGAAGCTGCAGCCCGGCGGCGACGCCTCCTACGACCGGGACAATCCGCTCGACGTCGACCTGCTGGTCGTCGACGAGGCCTCGATGCTCGATCTGATCCTGGCGAACAAGCTGGTCAAGGCCGTTCCGCCGGGTGCGCACCTGCTGCTGGTCGGCGACGTCGACCAGCTGCCGTCGGTCGGCGCCGGCGAGGTGCTGCGCGACCTGCTCGCCGCCGACGTGATCCCCCGGGTGCGCCTCACCCAGATCTTCCGGCAGGCCGCGGAGAGCGGCGTGGTCACCAACGCGCACCGGGTCAATCAGGGCCGGCCGCCGAAGTTCGACGGGATGCGCGACTTCTTCCTCTTCCCGTGCGACGACACCGAGGCGACCGCGCCGCTCACCGTGGACGTGGCGTGCACCCGCATCCCGCGCAAATTCGGTCTGGACCCGCGCCGCGACATCCAGATCCTCACCCCGATGCACCGCGGCCCGGCCGGCGCGGGCGCGCTCAACACGCTGCTGCAGCAGCAGCTCACCCCGGCCCGCGAGGGCCTGCCGGAGCGGCGGATGGGCGGGCGGGTGTTCCGGGTGGGCGACAAGGTCACCCAGATCAGAAACAACTACGACAAGGGGGTTGCGGGAGTCTTCAACGGCACGGTCGGCGTCGTGACCGGGCTGTCGCCCGAGGAGCAGACCTTGACCGTACGGACGGACGAGGACGAAATGATCGACTACGACTTCGACGAACTGGACGAGCTGGCGCACGCGTACGCGATCACCATCCACCGCTCGCAGGGATCGGAGTACCCGGCCGTGGTCATCCCACTGACCACCAGCGCCTGGATGATGCTGCAGCGCAATCTGCTCTACACCGCGATCACCCGGGCGAAGAAGCTGGTCGTGCTGGTCGGCTCACGCCGGGCCCTGGCGGCGGCGGTCCGCACGGTCGGCGCCGGGCGGCGGCACACCGCGCTGACCCGGCGCCTGATGACCTGAGACGGCCGTCGCAGATCCCGCCGCGGGCTCCTTGCGTACCGGGTGCCAGAAGTTGCCCGCGACCGGAAGGACGTCGAGATGCGCAAGAGCAGGATGGTGACACTCGTGGCGGCGGGTGCCGTGGCCGTCGGTGGGATGGCCGTAGCACCCCTGACCTTCGCCGCGGAGGCGCCCCGGAACGGCTGCGCCGAGGTGGAGGTGCTGGGCGCACGCGGAACCACCGAGCGGCCCGGCCTGGGCGTGCTCCTCACTCCCCTCGCCCAGCGGATCACCCGGGAAATGCCCGGGACGGTACGGACCACGGCGGTCGACTACCCGGCCTCCTTCAATTACACGGCCAGCGTGCGGCAGGGCGTGGCGGACCTGACCGCGAAGGTGCAGCGCACCGCCGCCGCGTGCCCGGAGACCAGGTTCGTGCTCACCGGGTACTCCCAGGGCGCGGACGTGGTGGGCGACGCGGTGACCGGGCCGCTCGCCGGCGACCTCGATCGGGTCGCCGCGGTGCTGCTCTTCGGCGACCCGACGTTCACCGCCGGGGAGGCGTTCAACGTCACCGACGGCAACCGGTCCGGGGTCTTTCCGCGGGGACGGGGCCGGCTGGACGCGGTCGCCGACCGGACCCGGTCGTTCTGCAACGGCAACGACCGGTTCTGCCAGGGCGGCGCCAGCCTGGCGGCGCACCTGAACTACAACCAGTTCCTCGGCGACGCCAGCGGTTTCGCCGCCGATCGGGCCGGCTGATAGCACAAATAGCATCGGGGTGGGCGGCCATTGGCGTAAACGGGGCCGAATGGCCGCCTTTCCCAAACTCCCGTACTGCTGTTCTCGGCGCCGGTAGCGGCCTTTCTCCAGATCGCTAGGGTGGGCAATGGAAAAGATTAGGGAGCCCTATTTTCCGAACCTTTTTCCGGTTCCGCGAATGGCATTACGAAACCCAACGGGGGGAATTCTCATGTTGCGTTCCATGACCGCCGGCGTGGCGCTTCTCTCGGCGCTGGCCGTGGCCCCGGCCGCGCAGGCCGTGCCCGTGCCGGCACCCGACGAGATGATGATCATCGACGTGGTGAACGCGAACGGCTCGGGCTGCCCGCCGGGCAGCGCCGAACTCGCGGTCTCGCCGGACAACACCGCGTTCACGGTGACGTACTCCAAGTACACCGCGCAGGTCGGCCCGGAGGCGACCCCGCTCGACTTCCGGAAGAACTGTCAGCTCGCCCTGGACATCAAGGTGCCGTCCGGTTTCACCTTCGCGATCGCCAGCGCCGACTACCGCGGTTACGCGAACCTGCAGAAGGGCGCGGTGGCCCAGGAAGCCGCCAACTACTACTTCCAGGGCCATTCCCAGACCACCCGGATCCGGCACGACTTCAAGGGCCCGATGGACGACGTCTGGCAGCGCACCGACAAGGTGGGCGTCACCTCGCTCAGCTTCCTGCCGTGCGGTGAGCGCCGTTACCTGAATATCAACACCGAATTGCGGGTGAACCGCGGCAGCTCGGACGCGAAGAAGCACACCAGCTTCATCTCGATGGACTCCACCGACGCCGCGATCAACACGGTCTACCGGATCGCCTGGAAGAAGTGCAGCAAGAAGTAGGACCTCACCGGTCGACGAAAGCGGCCCACGGGTCTTCCTCGGGCGGGCGCCGTACCTCTTCCACGGTGGGTACGGCGCCGCCGCCGGCCGGGCCGGCCGAGCGGGCCGCCAGATAGGCGGCCAGCGCCGTGGTGATCGGCACCGCGGCGACCAGGCCGATCGTGCCGACCGCGCTGCGCACCAGCTCCTGCGCGATCAGCTGCGAGGTGAGCAGCTCGCCGACCGGGGTGTTGCCGGCCGCGAAGAGCAGCATCAACGGCAGCGAGGCGCCGGCGTAGGCGAGCACGATCGTGTTGATCACCGAGGCGATGTGCGCCCGGCCGATCCGGGTGGCCGCGCCGTAGAGCTGCCGGAACCGGTACGCCGGGTTGGCCACGGCCAGCTCGGTCACGGTCGCCGACTGGGTGACCGTGACGTCGTCCAGCACGCCCAGCGAACCGATCACGATGCCGGCCAGCAGCAGGCCCTGCATGTTGACGTCGCCCTGGGTGATCGTCAGATAGTTCGACGTCTCGTCGGCCACCCCGGACAGGTTCACCGCCGCGGTCGCCAGGCCCGCCAGCACCGCGGTGATCGCGAGACTGACCAGCGTGCCCGCCACCGCGATCGTCGTGGTGGTGGAGAAGCCGTGCGTCAGGTACAGCACCACCAGCATGATCGCCGCGGCGCCGACCACCGCGACCAGCACCGGCGAGCGCCCGTCCAGGATCGCCGGGACGATGAACCAGAGCAGGATGCCGAAGGTGACCGCGAGACCGGCCAGCGCGGTGACCCCGCGCCACCGGCCGAACGCGATCACCGCGAGGGCGAACGCCGCCCCGAGCAGCCACAGCTGGCGGGACCGCTGGTGGTCCGCGATGGAATAGGTGACGGTGCCGTCCTGGCCGTTCAGGGCCAGCAGCACCACCTCGTCGCCGGCGGCCACCTCCGGTACGCCGGGACCGCCGGGCATGTCGGTGGTGACCTGTTCACCGCTGTCCAGCCGCACCGTGACGGTGCCGCAGTCCTCCAGCGGGGTCTCCCCCTCCGGCACCGGCGGGCACTCGGCCGGGGCGACCGCGACGACCTCGCCGAACGCCCGTGCCGGGCCGTCGCCCTCGGTCGCCTGAGGGGCGTCGCGGGGCCAGAGCAGCAGCATGCCCACCACGGTGACCAGCACCGCCGGGATCAGCACGAGCAGGGTGAGCCGCTTGGCGCGGGGCTGCGCCGGGCCGTCACCCGGCGCGCGGTGATGGTGGTGATGGTTCATCCGCCGAACCGTACAGGGGACGGGTGATCAGGATGTGGTCCGGCCCTTGTGCGGCGCCTTCGCCGGGGCCGAGCGAGCCCGGTCGGTGGCGGTGCGGCCGAAGACCAGCCAGAAGTCGGTGATCGCCAGGCTCAGCACCGGGCGCCGGCCGGCCAGGTAGCCGAGGGGGCCGTTCGGGTCGGGGCGCCACGCGGCGTTCGCGGTCCGTAGTCCGGCGCGGCCGCGCACCGGCGTACGCCGAACCTGCTCGCCGAGTGCCTGGGCGACCGACAGGCCGAGCGGGAACCGGCCGGGCAGCCGTCCCTTGAGCCGGACCAGCGCCGAACCGATCGGCGCGCCGGCCGGCCCGGCCGCGCTGGCGTTCGCGTCGACCAGGTCGTCGTCGGCCTCGATCTGGAACTCGGCGAGTTCCTTGGGGATGCCCCAGAGCCGCCGGCCGCCCTCCTGCGAGGCGACGCTGTCCACCCAGATGTCGGTGATGCTGACCCGGGGACGGCCGCGCTCGTGGACGAGCACCGAGCTGAGCAGCTCCTGGTAATGCAGGACGCCGCCCGGCTCGTACTTGACCCAGGCGGCGCCGACGACACCCCGGCCGCCGATGGTGAGCGGGCGGACCGAGGCGCCGAGAACCGGTGGCAGCTGCGGGAGCTGCCGCCGGGGAATCAGGAAGACCGACAGATACATCTGACCGCGCAACTGCCACGGTTCGGGCGGGTACATCTCACGGACCTCCGGTGCTGCCGTCTGTAGCTACACATTGGCAGCTGTCGACGGCCGGCACCAGAAGCCGTGCACCGGTCAGTAGCGGAAGCGGGAGACCACCGACTGGAGCTGCGCGGCGGTGACGGTCAGCTCCTCGGCCGCGTGCCGGGTGTCGCCGACCGTGTCGGTGGTACGGCGGGTGGCGTCGGAGACCGTGGTGATCGTGGCGGCGATGTCGCCGGCGCCGCTCGCCGCCTCGGAGAGCGTGCGGTTCATCTCCTGCGTGGTCGCGGTCTGCTCCTCCACCGCCGAGGCGATGGTCAGCTGGATGCCGTTGATCCGCTCGATGATCGTGGAGATCTCGCCGATCGCGGTGACCGCGCCGCTGGTGTCGGTCTGGATCGCCTGCACCCGCTTGGAGATGTCCTCGGTCGCCTTGGCGGTCTCCTGGGCCAGGTCCTTGACCTCTCCGGCGACCACCGCGAAGCCCTTGCCGAGCTCGCCGGCCCGGGCCGCCTCGATGGTGGCGTTGAGCGCGAGCAGGTTGGTCTGCTCGGCGATGCTCGTGATCACCTTGACCACGGTGGCGATCTCCGCGGACGAGTCGCCGAGCCGGGACACGATCGCGTTGGTCGCCTCGGCCACCTGCACCGCCTGGGCGGCGACCTCGGTCGCCTCGGAGGTCGAGACGCTGATGTCGCGGATCGCCGAGCCCATCTCCTGGGAGCCGGCCGAGACGATCTGCAGGTTGTTGGAGACCACGTCGGCCGCGGCCGCGACCGTGCCGGCCTGCGCCGACGCCTGGTTGGCCGCCTCGTCGACGGCGACCGACACCGAGCTGAGCTGGCCGGCCGCGGTCTGCAGGGTGGTGGCGTTGCCGGCCAGCAGGACGACGTCCTCGCGCAGGCGGGCGATACCCCGGTCGAGCGCGGCGGCCATCTTGCCGATCTCGTCCTGGGTGCGGACCCCGGAGGTGCGGGTCAGGTCGCCCTCGGCCAGCCCTTCGGCGAGCTTCGAGACGCTGCGCACGGTGTCGCCGACCCGGGCCGCGACCCGGAAGCCGATCACCAGGCTGAGCAGCACACCGGCGCCGAGCAGCAGACCGATCGTCCAGGTGGCCTGGCTGCCGGCCTCCTCGGCGTCGGTGATGCTCTGCTCGGCCAGCTGGACCGCCCGCGCCTTCAGCGCCGCCTGGTCCTCCTGCAGTGCCCCGCGCAGCGCGTTGTACTCCTTGAGAGCCTCGGCCAGCTGCTCCGGCGTGCCCTCGGCGGCGTTGCTCGCGCTGATGAACTTGAGGTACGCCTCCCAGTCCTTCTTCGCCTTGCTGACGGTGGCGTCACCCGGCAGGTTGGTCTCCAGGGAGGCGAGCGCGTCGCTGATCGCCTTCTGGTTCGCCGCCATGCCCTTCTGGATGCCGTCCGCCAGCGACGGGTAGAGCTTCAGGGCGGAGACGTTCGCACCGAAGGCCTCGATGTTGGTGCTGTAGGCCCCGACGGCCGACTCGATCGCCAGCGACTGCCGCTGCGCGGCCGCGCCGTCCCGGTTCAGGTCGTAAACCGTACTGATCGCCAGACCACCGACGAGCAGGCCGCTCACGGTCGCGGTCAGCGCCGCCGCACCGATCTTCGTCCGCAGGGAGCGGTCGTCGAACAACCCACTCAAACCCATCCTCTTACCTTCCTGTACGCCGTCAGCTCGCTACGGCCGCAGAATCGGCATGAATCGAGTCCGGTTGAGGAACCTCAGGAGGCGACGTCGGCGAGCGCCTGAAATATCAGCGCGGTCGAGGTGGCGCCCGGGTCCTGGTGGCCGACGCTGCGCTCGCCCAGGTAGGAGGCGCGGCCCTTGCGGGCCTGCATCGCCGTGGTCGCCCGCGCACCCTCGTCGGCGGCCCGGGCGGCCGCGGCGGCCGCCGCGGTCAGGCCGGCCCCGTCCGCCACCGCCTGCTCGAAGGCGTCCAGCGCCGGCCGGTACGCGTCCACGATCGTCTTGTCCCCCGGCTCCGCACCGCCCAGCTTGCGGACCGCCTCCAGTCCCGCGTTGAGCCCACCGGCCAGCGCCGCCAGGTCCACCTCCGTGCCCGGTGGCAGGGCCTTGCCGAGGGCACGCAGGGCGCTGCCGTAGAGCGGGCCGGACGCGCCACCGACCTTGGAGATCAGCGTGGTCCCCGCCTTGACGAAGACCGCGCCGACCCCGTCCGGCGGGGTGGCGTCGAGAGCCGCGACCACGGCGGCGAAACCCCGGTTCAGGTTGACCCCGTGGTCGCCGTCGCCGATTGCCGAGTCCAGCCGGGTGAGCCGGTCGGACTCGGCGGCGACAGCGCCGGCGCTGGCCCGCAGCCAGGCGAGAGCGAGAGCGACGTCCACGTTCACGCACCCCAGCGCAGGCCGGGGGTGCGCACCGGGGCGTCCCAGAGGCGGAGCATCTCGTCGGTCGCCCGGGTCACGGTCAGCGACATGCCGGCCATGTCGAGGCTGGTCACGTAGTTGCCGACGAGCCGGCGGGCGATTCGCACACCGCGCTCGCCGAGCACCGTGGCGACCTCGCCGTAGACCAGGTAGAGCTCCAGCAGCGGGGTGCCGCCCAGGCCGTTGACCAGCACGATCACCTGGTCGCCGGTCTCCACCGGCTTGGCCTCGAGGATCGCGTCGAGGGCGGAGCGGACCAGCTCCCCGGCCGGGCGCAGCTTCTCCCGGCGCCGGCCGGGCTCGCCGTGGATGCCGACCCCGACCTCGATCTCGTCCGCCGGCAGGTCGAAACCGGGCTGCCCGGCGGCGGGGGTGGTGCAGGCGGTCAGCGCGTACGCGAACGAGGCCGAGGCCGTGTTGACCTCACGCCCGATCGCCGCGACCTCGGCGAGCTTGCCGCCCTCCTCGGCTCGGGCGCCGGCGATCTTCTCCACCAGCAGGGTGGCGCCGGTGCCGCGGCGGCCGGCCGTCCACGTCGAGTTCTCCACCGCCACGTCGTCGTCGACCAGCACCGTCTCCACGCTGATCCCCTCGTCGGCGGCGAGCTCCGCGGCGAGCTGGAAGTTCATCACGTCACCGGTGTAGTTCTTCACCACGTGCACCACGCCGGCGCCGCCGTCGACGGCCTTGGTGGCGGCAAGGATCTGGTCCGGCACCGGGGAGGTGAAGACCTCGCCGGGACAGGCGGCGTCGAGCATCCCGGCGCCGACGAAACCACCGTGCAGCGGCTCGTGGCCGGAACCGCCGCCGGACACCAGGGCGACCTTGCCGGGGCGGGGCGCGCCGGCCCGGGTCACGAACCGCTCGGTGACGTCGACGCGCAGGTCGTCGGGATGGGCGGCGGCGAGCCCGGCGAGCGCCTCGGCCACCACGTCGGCGGGATCGTTGATGAACTTCTTCACGACCGGCTCCTTCCACGGGCGACGGTGCCCTTCGACCCCCAGCATTGTCGCGCTGAGCTGATAGGCCAAGACTTTCAGTGACTAACATCCACAGACATGGCGCTCGTGGGGATCGTGCTGGTGTCGCACAGCGAGAAACTGGCGGAGGGAGTGCGCGACCTGCTGCGGCAGGTCGCCACCGACCAGGTACGGGTGGAGCCGGCCGCCGGCACGGAGGACGGTGACCTCGGCACCTCCGCCGAGCGGATCGAGTCCGCCGTGGCCCGGGCCGACACCGGGGCGGGCGTGCTGGTCCTGGCCGACCTGGGCAGCGCGGTGCTGACCGCCCGTACCGTTCTGGAGGATCTGCCGCCCGGGCCGCTGCTGGTGGACGCGCCGTTCGTGGAGGGCGCGGTCGCCGCCGCGGTGCTCGCCTCGACCGGCGCTGATCTGCAGACCGTCGCCGACGCCGCCCGGGAGGCCCGTGATGTCCCCAAGTTCTGAGACGGCCGTGGTGCTGCCGGCGGCCCTGCACGCCCGGCCGGCCGGCGCGGTGGTGCGGGCCGCCTCCGGCTTCACCGCGACGGTCGAGATCCGGCACGGGGAGAAGTCGGCCAGCGCCCGCAGCGCGCTGCGCCTGATGGCGCTGGGCGCGGACGCCGGCGCCACGGTCACCGTGCACGCCGAGGGCGACGACGCCGCGGCCGCCGTGAGCGCGGTGGCCGAGGCCCTCGCTACGGCAACCTGACCAGCCGGCCGGTGGCGGCCCTCGCCCAGTGCGGATCGCTGTCCAGCGCCACTCGCTGATACAGCGCCCGCGCCTCGGGGACCTCGCCCGCGCGCTCCAGCACCTCACCGAACTCCATGGCGATCGCCGGGTCGGCGCTGGCCGCCACCGCGTACCGATAGCGGTCCAGGCCTTCGGCGAGCCCGCCGGGGATGGCCGTCAGCAGCGCGCCGAGCCGCTGCGCCGCCCGCGGCGACCAGCGCGGATGCCGGGCCCGCACCGCGTCACGCCAGGCCTCGGCGGCCGGCTCGGCGCGGCCGGCGGCGAGCAGGCACCGCCCCAGGTGGAACGCGGCCTCCGGCGACCAGTGCGGATGGCCCGCACCGGCCACGCGGGCGTACCCGGCGATCGCCGCCTCCCGGTCCGCCCCGGCCTCGGCCAGCGCCGCGTGCCGGAACCCGGCCAGCAGCGCCCAGTCACCGCGCCCGGTGCGGGAGATCTCCAGCAGATCGGCGAGCGCCCCGGCCGGGTCGGTGTGCCGCCGGGCGAGCGCCACCCGCAGCGCCTCGGCGTCGTCCCGCTCCGGCGCGACCCGGCTGCGGGCCAGCGGCACCTGCCCGACCAGCTGGTTCGAGCGGGTCGGCGGGTCGGGCATCCGCTCGTGCAGATAGGCGTACACGTCCTCGGAGGTGATCAGGCCGTCGCCGTCGGCGTCCCGGGCGCCGCCGCGCAACGCGTCCACCAGGTGCCCGGTGAACGGGCTGGGCAGGCCCGCGCCGGGTGCGTCGTCGCTCCACCGGTGGGGCCGGGAGCTGGTGAGCACCGCCTGGCCACGGCCCAGCCGCAGCGCCGGCAGCGAGCCGCCGCCCTTGTGCCGGTAGTTGCCGGAGTAGCAGCAGTCCAGGATCAGCACCCGGGCGGCGGCCGCGCAGTCGCGCATCTGGTGGGCCAGGTCGGCGGCGTGCAGGGTGGTCGCCCGGACCGTCTCCAACCGGGTGTCGCGCGTGCACAGGTACAGGTCGGTGGCGCCGGTCAGCCAGCCGTGCCCGCTGTAGTAGACCAGGACCTGGTCGTCGCGGCGCGCGCCGGAGAGGAACCGCTCCACCTCGGTCCGGACCACCATCGTGGTCGCCTCGGCGACCACGGTCACGTCACCCGGCTCGTGCAGGCCGTGCACCGGGTCGGTCAGCGCCTCGCGCAGAAGCTCCAGATCGGTCGGTGGGCCGAGGAGCGGGCGCAGTTCCTCCGGGTGCTCCGGAAACTGCGCGTTGCCGATGAGCAGCGCGCGGTAGCGCCGCACCGGCTCACTCCTCGGCGGACTCGAGGGCGGGCGGTTCGCTGTCGGCCGGCGCCGGGTCGCGTCCGAACACCGCGAGGGTGATGTCGCGGACCGCTTCCTGCCCGAGCCCGGTCGACGTGATGTCGTAGGTGGACCGGTCACCGTCGCGCTCGACCGTCACCTGGACCCGGCGGCTGCTGCGCTGGGTGAGCCAGTGCAGCACGATCGTCACCACCGCGCCGACCGCGCCGGACCCGCCGAGCGCGAGGACGATCTCCGAGGCGGCGCCCTTGTGGCCGTCCGACGCGGTGAACCTCTCCCGCACCTCGACGTCCTCGCCGGCGAGCGCGTCCAGCAGCGAGCGCAGGGCGGGCGGCCACTGCCAGTCCCCCGGCTCCAGCTCGCTGTCAGCGGCGACCAGCAGCACCGTCGGATCAGACAAACACCCCACCACCCACGGTCGACGAAGCGAGCACCTGCGTGTTTACATCATCCGCACGCGACGGTGGCGGATCTCGCCCGGCACCTGACAGATTCGCGACAGCCGGACCCGCGGGGGAACCGATGACAGACGGCGATCGGCGGTTTCCCGACCTGCTCCGGCAGGCTCGCGAGGAGTTCAGCCGGCGGCTGGCGGAGGCCGGCACGCCCCGGCCGCCGGAGCCCGCCGAGGACGCCGTGCTGGTCGCCGCCGCCACCATGGTGGACTCGCTGCACGCCCGGCTCTCCGGCCTGGCCGAGGCGCTGCGGCCCGGCCTGCTGGAGCTCCTCGGGCTGACCCCGGCCGGCCCGGTCGCGGCCCGCGCCGAGCTGCTCTTCCGGTTCGATCCGGCGCCGGACGCGGGTTTCGAGATCCCGGCCGGCACCGAGGTGACGACCGTCGCCGGCGAGCCCGTCTTCCGCACGCTCGCACCGGTCCGGGTGACCGGGTCCGAGGCCACCGTCCTCGCCGCGCACGGTCGCTGGGTCCGCGACGAGCCGCTGGGCGTCAGCGACGGCACGGCCGGGCAGGTCTTCCGCCTGCGCCACCCTCCGGCCGGCGTGGCGGGCGCCGAGCCGGTGGTGGAGGTGGGCACCGAGAGAGGCTGGGAGCGGTGTCCGGTTCGGATCACCGCGGCGGGCGAGGTGCGCTTCCCGGCCGAGGGCGCCGGCGCGGTGCCGCCGGAGGGCGCGATCGTGCGGGCCGGTTACTGGACCGGCGGTGGCTCGGCCGGCAACGTCGCCGCCGGCTCGCTGGGCGTGCTCCGCACGCGACTGCCCGGGGTACGGGTGACAGTCCACCATCCGGCACCGGCCGGGGGCGGGCGCGACGCCGAGTCCACGGACGACCTGTGGCGGCGGGTCCCCCGGTTGATCAGCGGACGGGACCGGGCCGTCACCGGGGCGGACTTCGAGCGGCTGGCCCGGGCGGCTCACCCGGCCGTGGCGCGGGCGCACTGCCTGCCGGAACCGGAGCGCGCCGCCGTACGCGTGCTGCTCGTGGCCGGACCACCGGCGGCCGTGAGGTCGCGGCCCACGGTGAGCGATGTGACGCCTTCGCCGGAGACGCTGGCGGCCGTGGCCGCCCGACTGGAGCCGCACCGCCCGCTCGCGGTCGGCCTGCATGTGAGCGTGCCGCTCTTCCGCCAGGTCACGGTGTCCGCAAAGGTCATCGGCCAGGGGCGGACCGGCGCCGACACGGTCCGGCAGGCGGTGGAGGATCAGCTCTACGCCTACCTCAATCCGCTGACCTGGGAGTTCGGCCGGGTGGTCGAGGCCGCCGCGATCAAGCGGCTGGTGCTGTCGGTGCCCGGGGTGTACGACCTCGAGGAGGTCCGGCTCCAGCCCGACCGGCTGGCCCTGGGGCCCGCGGCGCTGCCGATCTCCGGGAAGCACCGGGTCGAAGTGACCGGCGAATCGGGCATCGGATGAAACGTCCGTTCGGCCGACGTCCACTGTCCACCGATCATGCACTCCGTCACATGCTTGTAGCTTGAAGTCATTTTCTCGCTTCCGGGGCCTGGATTTGCGGCCCCCGGCACCCGTACGTTGACATCCGGGATCCCGATCAGCTCCATCCGCGCGGAGCACGGTTTCACCCTCCATGCCATCTGGCCTTTTCATCGCCGCAGACACTGCACACAGTGCTAGTTCTGCGTTCCGTTCGTTGCTCGGAGGCCTGCTCCATGCCCGGACCCACGTTCCACGCCATCGCGATCGTCGACATCGAAGGATTCGGCCGCCGGCCGAACCCGGTCCAGAAGGAACTGCGGACCGCGATGTACCAGGTCGTCCGCAGCGCGCTGAACGAGGCCGGCCTCGATCCGGCGGCCATCGTGCAGGAGGACCGCGGTGACGGCATCATCCTGCTCGACCCCGGGACGTCGACGCTGCGGCTGACCGGCAGATTCGTCAAGGAACTCGACGCGGCGCTGCGGCAACACGAACGGATGACGTCCGAGGTCGCCCGGATGCGCCTGCGGGTCGCGGTCCACCAGGGACTGTGCGAGCGCGACGAGGACGGGTGGATCGGCGAGGCGATCAACACGACGGCGCGGCTGGTCGACGCGGCGCCGTTGAAGGAGGCGCTGGCCAAGGCGAAGCGGGCGACGATGGCGCTGATCGTCTCCGACGAGATCCATCGCAGTGTGGTGCGGCACGAGTACCCGCACATCGACTCGTCCACCTTCGGCAAGGTCATGATCGATGCCAAGGAGCTGCGGGACGAGCCGGTCTGGATCCATGTGCCGGGGTACTCGTATCCGCCCGGTCTCGCCGAGCGGCCGGCGGAGGCCTCGCCCGTCGAGGCTCCAGGGCCACCGCCGCCGCCCGCACCACCGCCCGGGCAGAGCGGCGGCATCGCGAACCACGGGCCGGTCACCCTGAACGGCGGTGACCAGATCGCCCGCGACAAGATCGTCTACCAGGGCGTCCAGCCCCCGGCGGACCGCCGATGACGACACCGGCGGGAGGGCCCGCCCCGGCCGGTGGCTCGGCGCCTCTTGGAGACCATCCGGCAGTACGGGCTCGAGCAGCTCACCGCCGCGGACGAACAGGAGATCACCTTCGACCGGCATCTGCGCTGGTGCCGGGAGACCGCCGAGGACCTCGCCGCCGCGGAGAGGGAGGGCTGGCGGGCCCGGTTCGACGCGGTCGCCGACGACCTGCGGGCGGCCCTGAGCCGGGCCGACGGCCACCCCGGCCGCCGGGCCGACGCCCACCACCTGGCCCTGCTGCTCGCCCGCCTGGCCTTCGACCGCAACCTGATCGGCGAGTCCCAGCAGCGCTACGAGCAGGCCGCCGCCCTCGCCGACGATCCCGCCCCGGCCCTGCGGCAGGCCGCCAGTGTGGCCGCGTGCCGGATGCGCGGCGACGACGCGTACCGGCTGTGGCGGGCCGCTGCCGACGCCGCCGGCGACACGACCGCCGCGGCGCGTGACCTCGCCACCGCGACCACCACCTACTTCCGTAAGGCAGGCGCGTTCGCCCAGCTGCCGCCGCGTGACGAGCCGGCCGCCCTGCTCGCCCGGGCCCGGCAGCTGGCCGGCGACGACCCCGCCGCGCAGGCCGCGGTCGCCCTCGCCGACTGTGCCGCCGCCGGTTATGCGTTCTTCGCCGAGAAGTCCGGGGACGCCGCGTCGCGGATGAGCACCCTCGCCGAGCGCGCGGTGGACCTGGCCCGCCGCCTCGGCGATCCCCTGGCCGAGTGCGCCGCCCTCTTCGCGCTGACCGGGGCGCACCGCCGCGCGGGCGACGAGCCCGCCGCCGCGGCCACCGCCCGTACCCGGGTCGACCTGCTCGATCCCCTCCCCCTCACCCCGGACGTCGCCGACGAGCTGATCGACGCGCTCCTGATCGCCGCCGCGACCAGCATCGCCGTCGGCGATCTGGTGGCGGCCCGGCGCTGCGGCCGCCGGCTGCGCGACCTGCCGTTGCTGGCCGAGGCCGGGCACGTCGCCACGTCGCGGATCCTGATGGCCGACGCCCTCGCCGGCCACACCGCGGACGTGATCGCGGCGAGCGGCCGGTTCCTCGACGGCTGGGCGCAGGCGGGCCACCCACCGGTCCGCAACCTCGGCCCGGTGGTCGCCGCGGTCGCGATGGTCCACGACCTGCGCGGCGACCGAACCGCCCGCGACGACTGGCTGGCCGTCCTCGACCGGCTCGGCGTCACCGCCGAGGACCGGTCCGGCTACAGCCCCGCCTTCGAGGCCATCGCCCTGCTGCACCACGGGCAGCCGGCGCTCGCCCTGGAGCGGCTGGACGCCCCGGGCGCGTGGCGTACCGGGATCCTGATGCACTGGCACGTCGCCCTGCGGGTGGAAGCCGCCGTGCTGTCCGGCCATCCCAAGGCCGCCGACCTGCTGGCCGAAGCCCGCCCGGCGGCCGCCGGAAACCGCATCGCCGGCGCGCTCCTGGACCGTGCCGCCGCGCTGCTCGACGACGACCGGGAAGGCGTTCGGGCCACCGCCGGCGCGTTCGAGGCCGCGGGCTGCCCCTATCAGCAGACCCGGACGCTGCTGCTCGTCCCGGCATCTGAGTAATCCGGCGACACGCGAGGACCGGCCGGGCACCATGCGGCCATGGACCTCGCTCTGCTCGCCGCGTTCGTGATCGCGGTCTTCCTGCTCAGCGTCGCGCCCGGCCCCGACATGCTGTTCATCGTGGCCAACGCGGGCGTCGGCGGCCGCCGGGCGGGCGTCGTCGCCGCGGCCGGGATGTCGACCGGTCTGGCCGGGCACACGGTGGCCGCCGCGGCCGGGCTCACCGCGCTGATCGCGGCGGCGCCGGAGGCACTGACGGTCATCCGGGTGCTCGGCGCCGTGTTCCTCGTCCACCTCGCCGTCAGCTCGTGGCGCGCCGGCCGCAGCGCCGGCCCCGCCGCCACCACGCCGGCCGTGCCACGCCGGTCGCTGCGCAAGGTCTATGCGATGGCGACCCTCACCAACCTGGCGAACCCGAAGATCGTGCTGTTCTACCTGGCGTTCCTGCCGCAGTTCCTGACCACCGGCGCCGACGCGTGGCCGGTCTGGGCGCAGCTGCTGACGCTCGGCGCGGTGTTCATCGCCGTCGGGTTCCCGGTCGACGCCACGATCGGCCTGACCGCCGGCGGTCTGGCCGAGCGGCTGCTGCACCGCCCGTCGGTGCGCCGCCGGCTCGATCAGGTCTGCGCGGTGATCTTCGGCGGTCTCGCGGTCCGGCTGCTGGTCGACACCCGCTGACCGCCGATGGCCCAGCGTCCCGCCCCGTCCCGAGCCCTTCCGCTGCCGGCTCTCGGTGCTCTGCTCGCCCTGGCCACGTCCGCGTTCTGCTATGTCGCGACCGAGACCCTGCCGATCGGCCTGCTGTCGCTGATCGCCGACGACCTCGACGTGTCGCTCGCGTCCACGGGCCTGCTGGTCACCGGCTATGCGGTGACGGTCGCGGTGGTCACGTTCCCGTTGACGTACGCGACTCGGCGGGTCCCGCGCCGACGGCTGATGGCGACGCTGCTGGGCGTTCTGGTGGTGGCGACGCTGGCCTCCGCGGCTGCCCGCGACTACAGCGTCCTGCTGGCCGCCCGCGTCGTGGTCGCGCTGAGCCAGGCGCTGTTCTGGGCCGTGGTGAGCCCGACCGTCGCGGCCATGTTCGACCTGCGCATCCGCGGCCGGGTCGGCTCGGTGGTCTTCGCCGGCGCCGCCCTGGGCCCGATGCTCGGCGTCCCGGCGGGCACCTGGATCGGCCAGCACTTCGGCTGGCGCGCGGCGTTCCTCGCGCTGGCCGGCATGGCGCTGGTCGCCTTCGCCGCCCTGCTGCTGCTCATGCCGGACGTGGTGGTCGACGAGACCCACGCCGCCACCGGGACCAGCCCGGACGCCCGCCGATACGCCATCGTGGTCACCGCCACGACGCTGTCGGTGGCCGGGCTCTACACGTCCTTCACCTACACCGAGGTGTTCCTGACCGAGGCGGCCGGCTTCACCGCCGCCGCGCTCGGGCCGCTGCTGCTGGTGCGCGGCGTGGTCGACTTCGCCGGGATCGCGGCCGGCGGCGCCGGCACCGACCGGTGGCAGCGCGGCACGCTGATCGGCTCGGTGGTGATCCTGGCGCTCGCCCTGCTCGGCATGTTCGCCGCCACCGGCTCGAAGCTCGCGACAACGCTGCTGCTGGCCGCCACCGGGTTCGGCCTCGGCGCGCTCACCCCGGCCCTGCAGAACCGGGTCATGGAGGTCGCGCCGGGCAGCACCGACCTGGCGTCGGCGGGCAACTCGGTCGCCTTCAACGTGGGCATCGCGGCGGGTTCGCTGCTCGGGGCGGGGGTGCTCGGCGGCGCCGGGGCCCGGGAGACCGCGCTGGTCGGTGGCCTGCTGGTGGTGGCGGCCCTGGCGGTGCTGCTGGCCGAGCCACTGGTCGCGGGCCGGCTCAGACCGGGCGGTGCGGGTCCTCCGGCGACAGCCACACGTGCGGATCGTCGAGAAACAGGCGGTCCACCGTACGCGTGAGGGCCTCGAAAAGCGCGACCACCACCGGCCGCGGCTCGCCGCGGCGCGCAACCAGAGACCAGGTCCAGTAGGGCGCCGGGTCGTGGATGGGGCGAGCGACCAGGTCGGCCGGCACCGGCGTGGTCTGGCTCTTGGGGTTGTTGACCACCGGGCGGCGCAGCCGCCGCACGTGATCGAAAAACGCCTCGCCGGTGACCCCGCCCTCGGAGACGCGCAGCGCGGTGGCGCCGGTCTGCTCGGCCATCGCCAGCGCCCAGCGGTTCCACGACGACCAGCTCGTCTCGTCCGCGTCGATCAGCACCGTCGTCTCCGCCGCCCGCACCGGCCCCGCGCCCGGGCCGGCGCTGATCGCGAAGAGCCGGTCGGCGCCGAGCAGGCGCGCCTCCAGCTCGTCGTCGGCGAGCGTCTGCACGGGCACCCAGCAGATCGCCAGGTCGATGCTGCCGTCGGCGACCCGGGCCGCCTGCGCGTGCGACGGCAGCACCCAGGCGTCCACCAGCAGTTGGGCGGTGCCGGCGGCCCGCTGCTCGAGGTCCGGCGGCCGCCAGTTGACGTAGCCGAGCCGGACCGGCGCGGTGCCGGACAGGCCGGCGGCGGTGCGCCGCAGGTCGTCGGCCTGCTCCAGCAGCGCCTTCGTGCGGGGCAGCAGGAGCGTGCCGGCCGGGGTGAGCGCGACCGTCCGCCGGTCCCGGTCGAACAGCCGGGTGCCGAGATCCCGCTCCAGCGCCTTGATCTGCTGCGACAGCGACGGCCCGGCGATCCGCAGCCGCTCGGCGGCCCGGGCGAAGCTCAGCTCCTCGGCCACCGCGACGAAGTAGCGCAGCTGGCGTAGCTCCATCCGCCGAGCATAGGTGCCTGATAGGCGCAGCCTCCCAGGCGGGAGGAAGCCGGTCGTGCCGACCGGCCGGCCCGCGGCGCACGCTCGCCCCAGACAGCTTTCCGACCCACCGCAGGGAGCCAGCCATGTCCAAGGTCGCCGTCGTCACCGGAGCCTCGCAGGGAATCGGCGCCGCCACCGTCGCCGCCTACCGCAAACTGGGCTATCTGGTGGTCGCCAACTCGCGCCGGATCACCCCGCCGGACGATCCGGGGGTGCTGGCGGTCCCCGGCGACATCGCGGATCCGGCGGTCGGCGCGCGGGTGATCGAGGCCGGACTGAACGAGTACGCGACGCGCGGCATCCGGTTCAACGCGGTGTCGCCGGGCGTCATCCGTACCCCGATGCACCCGGCCGAGACCCACGAGTTCCTGGCCGGCCTGCACCCGATGGCCCGCCTCGGCGAGATCCTGCACGTCGACGGCGGACAGAGCGCGGGGCACTGATGACCACATCAGAGGTGGCCGCGCTGCGCGGCCCGCTGGACGCGTGGCGTTCGGCCATCGATCGGTACGCACCCGAGGACGTGGCCGCCGTCTTCACCGAGGACGCCGTGTTCCAGGGGTTGCGTCCCTACACCGTGGGCCGGCCCGGGGTGGCCGCCTACTACGCGAGCCAGCCGCCCGAGATGACGGTGAGCTACCGCATCCTGGAGAGTCGCCGGCTCGCCCCGGACGTGGTGCTCGGCTGGGTCGCGGCTGACTTCAGCTTCCCGGGTCTGGACCGGGCCCCGGTGCTGGTGAACCTGACCGTGGTGGTGCGCCGGGACGGCGACGCGTGGCGGATCGCCCACTACCACGTGTCACCGCGGATCGCCGAGGACCGCCTCCAGCAGCCGGCGGGACTCCTCGAGCTCCCCGATCGTGGCGGTGATCCGGCGCCACTCGGCGGTCAGGTCGGCCCGTAGTCGCGGGCAGGTCGGGGCGAGTGTGCTGCCGTCCGCGGCGACGCACGGCAGCACACTCGCGATGACGCCGGTCGACAGTCCCGCGGCCAGCAGGAAGCGGATCCGGCGCACCGTCTCCACGTCGGACTCCGCATAGACCCGGTAACCGCTCGGCAGCCGGCTCGGGAGCAGCAAACCCTGCTCCTCGTAGTAGCGCAGCAGCCGCTCACTCACCCCGGTCCGCCGGCTCAGCTCACCGATGCGCATGATTCTCCCTTGACTCTCACATCGATGTGAGACTTTAGCGTGCTCGCATGACAGAGGACGTGGAAGAACTGTTGGCCGGCGCCCGGCACGCGGTGGTCGGCGTGAACCGGGCGTCGGGGCCGCCGCAACTCACCGTCGTCTGGTTCCTCTGGGACGGCGAGGCGTTCCGTTTCAGCACGACGCGCTCCCGGGCGAAATACCTGAACCTGAAGCGCGACCCGTCCCTGTCGCTGCTCGTCGACGACTTCGACAAGAAGTTCTACGTGGTCGCCTACGGCCGGGCCCGCCTGATCGAGGAGAGCCACGACGAGCTGGCCCGCCCGCTGCTGGAGAAGTACCTGCCGGAGCGGGCCGCCGCCCCGCAGTGGTCCGCCGACCGCGTGATGGTCGAGCTGCGCCCGGAGCGTCTGCTGACCGGCAGGTAGCGGGCCGGCAGGCCCACGGCGGCCTCCGCCGGCTCAGGGCAGCAGGCTCCGCGCGATGCGAGACAGGCCCGCGGTGATCTGCTCCGGGCTCAGGCCACGCTGGTGGCGCTGGTAGTCGTAGACCTCCGGCGCGACGGGGGCGAGCAGCAGGTCGGTCAGGGCGTCCACCTCGGGCGCTCCGGCCTCGGCCAGCAGGGCCCGCACGTGCGCCTGCCAGAAGCCGTAGGCGCCGGTCGTGAACCGCGCCCGGCCGATCTCGGCGCCGAGGGCGAGGTGACCGTGGCGCTCCAGGAGCCCGACCATCGCCGCATAGAACGCGGCCATCCGTTCGTACGGCGGCGCGCCGGGACCCAGGGGCGGCTCCCCGCGGATCAGCCGGTCCTGCACCTGCCGTTCGTGCTCATCGAGCAGGGCCACCGCGATGGAGGCGACGTCGGGGTACCGGCGGTAGAGGGTGCCCCGGCCGACTCCGGCGGCGCGGGCGATCTCCTCCATCGTGACCGGGCGCCGCCGGCTGAACAGCTCCTCGGCGGCGGCGAGCACGCGGGTCCGGTTGCGTGCGGCGTCCGCGCGCTCCTTCGGCGGCCCGCCGCCCGGGCCCACCAGGTTCTCCTCCGCCACCATCCCGCCAGCCTAACAAGTGGACACGGCGTCCGCTTGTGCTACGGTCGGCGCATAGGTGGACACCGTGTCCACTTATCCGGGGAGGAAAGATGCCGACACTGCTGCACGTCGACTCCAGCGCGCGGCGCGACTCGTTCTCACGCCGCCTGGGGCGGGCGTTCACCGACGCGTGGCGGGAGGCGGCTCCCGACGGGACCGTGATCCACCGCGATCTCGCCGCGAGACCGGTGCCGCCGATCGGCGAGGCCTGGACCGAGATCTGTGACCACCTGCTGCTCCACGGGATCACCGAGATCGACCGCTACCCGGAAGCGGTCCGCACGCCGGGACAGGAGGCGGCGTGGGCGACCGTCCAGCCGCTGCTCGACGAGGTCGTGGCCGCCGACGTGGTGCTGATCGGGGCGCCGATGTACAACTTCTCCGTCCCGGCCGCGCTGAAGGCGTGGCTCGACCAGATCACCTTCCCCAGGATGTCGCTGCGGGGCCGGCGTTTCGTCGTCGTGGGCGCCCGCGGCGGCTCCTACGCGCCGGGCACGCCCCGCGCGCCCTTCGACCACCACGAACGCTACCTACGGGACTTCTTCAGCGGGCACTTCGCCGTCGACGACCCGGTCTTCGTCAACGCCGAGCTGGTCAACTCCCTGGTCGACGCCCAGCTGGGGCACCTGCGGGGCAAGCACGACGAGTCCGTCGCCGACGCTCTGCACGCGGCACGTGCGCTCGGCAAAGGACTCGCCCGATGAACTGGGTGCTGCTCCTGCTCGCCGGAGTGGTCGAGGTGGCCTGGTCGCAGAGCATCAAACCGACGGCGAACTTCACCAGGCCGTGGCCGAGCCTGCTGTGCTTCCTGCTCGCGGCCACCGCCGTCTACCTGCTGTCCACCGCGATGAACACGATTCCCGTCGGCACCGCCTATGCCGTGTTCACCGGCATCGGCGCGGTCGGAGCCGTTACCCTCGGCGTCCTCGTGAACCGCGACCCGGTGACCGCCGGCCGGGCCATCGCGCTCGCGCTCATCCTGGGCGGTGTGGTCCTCGCCTACGCCACCGAGCCGGCACCCCAGCACTGATCACGCCCACTCCTTGTCAGCCATTCTCAGATTGCATACTGTACTCCCCATAACGCATACAGGATCGCGTGCGAGAAGGGGGTAGCCCATGCGAGTCGCGGTGCTCGGAGCCGGAGCTATCGGCGCCTATGTCGGCGCCGCACTGTGCCGGTCCGGAGTGGACGTGCATCTGATCGCCCGCGGGGCGCACCTGGCCGCGCTGCGGGCACACGGGGTCCGGGTCCTCAGCCCCCGCGGTGACTTCTCCGCACATCCGCACGCCACCGACGATCCGGCGCAGATCGGACCGGTGGACTACGTCTTCCTCGGCCTCAAGGCACATTCGTACGCCTCGGCGGGCCCGCTGCTCGCTCCCCTGCTCGGCCCCGACACCGCCCTCGTCGCCGGGCAGAACGGCATCCCGTGGTGGTACTTCCACAAGCTCCCCGGGCCGTACGAGGGCCACCGGATCGAAGCGGTGGACCCGAACGGCGAGACCTCGGCGGTGATGGCGCCGGAGCGGGCGATCGGCTGCGTGGTGTACCCGGCGACCGTCATCAAGTCACCCGGGGTGATCCAGCACCTGGAGGGCACCCGGTTCTCCATCGGCGAACCGGACGGGACGGTGTCGCAGCGCTGTCTCCAGTTCAGCGAGGCGATGATCGCCGGCGGCCTGAAGTGCCCGGTCGAGCCGCGGCTGCGCGACGACATCTGGATCAAGCTGATGGGCAACGCCTCGCTCAACCCGATCAGCGCGCTCACCCGGGCCACCATGGTCGAGATCTGCGAGAGCGCGGGCACCCGGCGGGTGGTCGAGCAGATGATGGAGGAGACGCTCGACATCGCCGCCCGGGTGGGCAGCACGCCGGAGATCTCCATCCAGAAACGGCTCGACGGCGCTCAGCGGGTCGGCCACCACAAGACCTCGATGCTGCAGGACCTCGAGGCCGGCAAGCCGCTGGAACTCGACGCCGTCGTCGCGGCCGTGGTGGAGATGGCCGACATCACCGGTGCGCCGGCGCCGACGCTGCGGACCATCTACGCCGCGACCGATCTGCTGGCCAGGACGATGGCCCGGCGGCCGAACGCGGCCTGAGCCCGACCCCTACCCCTTCCTCGGAGGTTGCCTCATGGCCAAGATTCCCTGTATGGACGCGGTCGTCTCAGTGCTGGCGTCGGAGGGCGTGGACATCGCGTTCGGCTGTCCGGGCGCCGCCATCCTCCCGCTCTACGCCGCGCTGCGCCGCAGCGACATCAGGCACCTGATCGTCCGGCACGAGGAGGGCGCCACCCACATGGCGGACGGCTGGGCCCGCACCAACGGCCGGGTCGGCGTGGCCATCGGCACGTCCGGGCCGGCCGGCACCAACATGATCACGGGGTTGTACACCGCCCAGGCCGACTCGATCCCGATGGTCTGCATCACCGGTCAGGCGCCCACCACCAAGCTGCACCAGGAGGCGTTCCAGGCGGTCGACATCGTCGAGATCGCCAAGCCGGTGACGAAGTGGGCGGTGCAGGTCAAGGAGGCCGCCCAGGCGCCGTGGATCTTCCGGGAGGCGTTCCGCGTCGCGCGGTCCGGCCGGCCCGGCCCGGTGCTGATCGACCTGCCGATCGACGTGGCACGCCAGGAGATCGAGTGGGACGCCGCGATCGACGCGCCGCTGCCGGTGCCCCGCGTCGAGCCGCACCCGCCCCGGGTGGAGCGGGCCCTCGACATGCTGCTGGCCGCCGAGCGCCCGTTGATCCTGGCCGGTGGCGGGGTGATCATCGGCGAGGCCACCGGCCTGCTGCGCGAGGTCGCCGAGACCCTGGACATCCCGGTCCAGGTGACGCTGATGGGCAAGGGCGCGCTGCCGGAGGATCACGATCTGTTCGCCGGGATGACCGGCATCCAGACCACCCAGCGGTGGGGCAACGCCTCGTTCCTGGAGTCCGACCTGGTCCTCGCGGTCGGCGCCCGCTTCGGCGACCGGCACACCGGCGACCTGGAGACCTACCGCGGCAGCCGGAAGTTCATCCACGTCGACATCGAGCCGACCCAGCTCGGCAAGGTGTTCGGCCCGGACCTCGGCGTGGTGTCGGACGCCGGGCCGTTCCTCGCGGCGCTGCTCGACGCGGCGCGGCAGCGGGGCGTGCGGCGCGACCGCAGCGGATGGATCGCGCAGGTTCGCGGGCTGCGCGAGACGCTGCTGCGCCGCGACGACTTCGACACCGCCCCGATCAAGGCGCCCCGGGTGTTCCGGGAGATCAACGCGTTCTTCGACCCGGACACCTACTTCGTCACCGCCATCGGCCTCTACCAGATCTGGTCCGGGCAGTTCCAGAAGGTGTTCAAGCCCCGGCACTACCAGGTCTGCGGTCAGGCCGGCCCGCTCGGCTGGGAGATACCGGCGGCGATCGGGGTCAAGTCCGCCCGGCCCGACGCCGAGGTGGTGGGCGTGGTCGGCGACTACTCGTTCCAGTTCCTGGTCGAGGAGCTCGCCGTCGCCGCGCAGTACGACATCCCCTTCGTACTGATCATGTTGAACAACGAGTACCTCGGGCTGATCCGTCAGGCCGAGATCGGCTACGACATGAACTACGAGGTCGACATCCACTACGACACGTACGGCTCGGACAACGTCAAGATCATGGAGGCGTACGGCTGTTCCGGGCGCCGGGTGTTCCAGCCGGACGAGATCGCCGACGCGCTGGCCTGGGCCAGCAAGGAGGCGAGGCGCACCAGCCGGCCGGTGCTGGTCGAGGTGATGATCGAGCGCGAGGCGAACACCGCGCACGGCCTCTCCATCGCCCACGTCAACGAGTTCGAGCCCGCACCGGACGTCGAGTACCGGGACCCGGTCTCCGGCTGACCGGCGGGAGGAACACCACGAGGGTGGGCGGCTGAGCCGCCCACCCTCGTGGCACCGCGCTCAGTGATTGCATCTCGGCGACTGTATGCTATAGCCCAGTTCATCGCTTCTCGCAGCGGAGGTAGTTCATGACCGATCGGAGAGGCGGGATCTCTTCAGCCGGCGCGCGACGGTCACTCGGCGCGACCCGCGGCGAGCCACGGGCCGCGCGGCAGCCTCTGGAACGGCCCGCCCCACTGCGCCAGGCGGTCTACGACGCCCTCGCCGAGATGATCATCAATCGTGAGCTGCAGCCCGGTGAGCACCTCGTCGAGAACGAGCTGGCCGCCCATCTCGGCGTGAGCCGGCAGCCGGTCCGGGAGGCCTTGCAGAGGCTGCACAACGAGGGATGGGTCGACCTGCGCCCCGCCCTCGGCGCCTTCGTGCACGTGCCCACCGAGGAGGAGGCCGACCAGCTCCTCGCCACCCGCACGCTGCTCGAGACGGAGTCCGCGCGGCTGGCCGCCAAGCACGCCACGCCCGAGCAGATCGAGCAGCTCAGGGAGCTGCAGCGTGCCGGGGAGCAGGCGCTCAGCGAGGACAGCCAGGTGGCCCTGGTCGACGCGAACGCGGCCCTGCACGCGTTCCTGGTCGAGATGTCCGGCAACAAGGTCCTCGCCCAGCTGATCGCGATGGTGGACCGCCGGGTGCGGTGGTACTACTCGCCGATCGCCCGCTCCCGCGGCCGCGAGGCGTGGGACGAGCACGCGGCGCTGATCGACGTGATCGCCAGCGGGAACAGCCGGCGGGCCGGCGAGATCATGCGCCGGCACACCGAACGCACCCGCGAGTCCTACCACCAGCGGCGCAAGGAAGCCGGCGAGCAGGAGACCCTGGGCTGACCGGCCGGGCCCCCGGCGGGCCCGGCCGGATCATCGCCTAGAGGCGGATGGACTTCTTGTTCATGAACTCCTCGATGCCGGCCGGGCCGAGTTCCCGGCCCATCCCGGAGCGTTTGATCCCGCCGAACGGCAGGTCGGCCTGCGACCCGCCGGCGCTGTTCAGATAGACCATGCCGGACTCGATCTGCCCGGCGACGCGGCGCAACCGGTCCGGGTCCGTGCCCCACACGCTGGCGCCGAGCCCGAACGGCGAGTCGTTCGCGATCGCGATCGCCTCCTGCTCGGTCTCCGCGCGGAAGACCAGCACGACGGGGCCGAAGACCTCCTCGTAATAGACGTCCATGTCCGGGGTCACGTCGGTGAGCACCGTGGCCTCGACATAGGCGCCGGGCCCGTCGACCCGGCGCCCGCCGGTGCGCAGCGTCGCGCCCTGCCGGACCGCCTTCTCGATCTGACCGGCCACCTCGTCGGCCGCCGCGGCCGACGCCAGCGGCGGCAGCTTGGTCGCGGGATCCGCGGGATCGCCCGGGACGAACGTCTCGGCCACATACCGGGTCAGCCGCTCGACGAACTCCTCGTAGACGTCGGCGAGCACGATCATCCGCTTCGGCGCGTTGCACGACTGGCCGCAGTTGCGCATCCGGGCGGTCGCGGTGGCCTTCACCGTCTGCTCCAGATCGTCGGTGTCCAGCACGATCAGCGGGTCGGAGCCGCCGAGCTCCAGGACCGCCTTCTTCAGGTTCTTCCCGGCCTCGGCAGCGACCGAGATGCCGGCCCGCTCGCTGCCGGTCAGGGAGACTCCCTGGATGCGGGGATCCGCCAGCATCGACGGGATCTGCGCGCTGGAGGCGAAGATGTTCACGTACGCGTCCTCGGGCACCCCGGCCTCGTGCAGGATCCGCTCGATCGCGACCGCCGACCGCGGGCAGATCGAGGCGTGCTTCAGCAGGATCGTGTTGCCGAGCACCAGGTTCGGCGCCACGAACCTGGCGACCTGGTAACAGGGGAAGTTCCACGGCATGATGCCGAGCAGCGGCCCGATCGGGTTCTTGGTGATGACGGCCCCGCCGCCGCTGATCTCCAGCGGCTCGTCGGCCAGCAGCGCGGCGGCGTTGCCGGCGTAGTACCGGAAGATGTCGACGACCACGCCGATCTCGCCGCGGCCCTCGTTGATCCGCTTGCCCATCTCCTGGGTCATCGTCGCCGCCAGCTCGTCGGCGCGGGCGGCGAACAGGTCCGCCGCCCGCGACACGATCGCGGCCCGCTCGGCGACCGGCCGGCGCCGCCACGACAGGTATCCGCGGTGGACGCGATCGATGGCTTCCCGGATCTCCTCCTCGGTCGCGTTCTCGATCTTCTCGACCAGTTCACCCGTCGCGGGATTGGTCACTGTGTACATGGCTCTGAGCCTCCGTCTTCTGCCAGGACTGTGCGGGCACGGATCAGTGGGCGGCCCGCGCCGGCGGGCCGCCCACACGCATCCCGGTCCGGTCGCCCTCAGCGCTGCACCGTGATGCCCTTCGGGTTGAGGTGGGCGATGTTGCCGCTCTCGGTGCCGTCGGCGGGGTCGATGATGCAGTCGATGAGCGCGGGCCGGCCCAGCGCCAGGGCCTCGCGAAGGGCGGCGGCGACCTCGTCCGGCGTCGTCGCCCGGTATCCCTTGCCACCGAACGCGGTGATCATCACGTCGTGCCGGGCCTGCAGGGCGGTGGGGGCGGGATCCCCGGAGGCTGCCGACGCGGCGTCGCCCCGGTAGACACCGCTGTTGTTCATCACGACCGTGACGACGGGCAGGCCGTAGCGGCAGATCGTCTCGAGCTCCATGCCGCTGAACCCGAACGCGCTGTCGCCCTCGATGGCGACGACCGGGTCTCCGCTCTCGACCGCGGCGGCGATCGCGAATCCCATGCCGATGCCCATCACGCCCCAGGTGCCGCTGTCGAGACGGTGCCGCGGCACCCGCATGCCGATCGTGTTGCGTGCCAGGTCCAGCGCGTTCGCGCCCTCGTTGACCACGTACGCCCGGGGGTTCTCCCGCAGGACGTCACGGATGGCCTGCAGCGCGCCGAGGAACTTCATCGGGTGTGCGGTCTCGGCGGCCTTGAGTCGCTTGGTCATCTTGGCGACGTTCTCCGCCGAGCGGGCCGAGAGCTCGTCGCGCCACGGTGCCGGGGCCGCGATCCGGCCGGGTCCGGTCCGCTCGATCAGGGCCTGCAGCACCGAACCGACGTCACCGACGAGCGGCGCCGCGATGGGCTGGTTGCTGTCCAGCTCGGTGCTGTCGATGTCCACCTGGATGAACGTGGCGTCGGGGTTCCACTGCGGCGCGTCGCCGTGCCCGAGCAGCCAGTTCAGCCGGGCGCCGACGAGCATCACGACGTCGGCCCGGCGCAGGGCCAGCGACCGGGTGCTGGCCACCGACTGCGGGTGGTCGTCGGGCAGCAGGCCTTTCGCCATCGACATGGGCAGGTAGGGCACGCCGGTCAGCTCGATGAACTGGCGGATCTGGTCGTCGGCCCGCGCGTACGCGGCGCCCTTGCCGAGCACGACGAGGGGCCGCTCGGCGCCCGCGAGCAGGTCGATCGCGCGGTCCAGCGCCGCGGGTTCGGGCACCTGCCGCGGCGCCGGGTCGACGACCCGCCACAGCGACGCCGCGCCCAGGTCGGCGTCGATGACCTCGCCGAGGACCGCGGCCGGGATGTCCAGGTAGACCCCGCCCGGCCGGCCCGACACGGCGGTGCGGATCGCGCGGGCGATGCCGCGGCCGATGTCCTCCGCCCGGTGCACCCGATAGGCCGCCTTGGCGAACTGCCGGGCCGCCGCCAGCTGGTCCATCTCCTCGTAGTCGCCGCGCTGCAGGTCGACGAGGTGCCGCTCGCTGGACCCGGAGATCTGCACCATCGGGAAGCAGTTCACCGTGGCGTTGGCGAGCGATACCAGTCCGTTGAGGAAGCCGGGGGCGGACACCGTGAGGCAGATGCCCGGCTTGCCGGTCAGGAAGCCGGCCGCCGCCGCCGCGTGGCCGGCGGCGCTCTCGTGCCGGAAGCCGACGTAGCGGATGCCGGACGCCTGGGCGAGGCGGGCCAGGTCGGTGATGGGGATGCCGACGACGCCGTAGACGGCTTCGACCTCGTTGAGCTTGAGCGCGTCGACGACCAGATGGATCCCGTCGGTGAGTTTCTTCGCGCCGACGGCGTCGCCGGCGTCTGATTCCCGGAGTGAAGCGATGGTCATGATCCGAGCCCTCCATGGTCGCGCGACGTCCCATATTGCATACCGTATGGGGTAGGCAATAATCGTGGACCACGCCGGGGTGGGGTGTCTAGAGGGCGGGGGCCGGTGGCTTTGGTCACTCGATCGTTTTTTGTATACCGAAGCCTGTATTCTGGAGGAGCCGAACAGGCACCCGTCGCCAACGGGACGAGCGCTAGGGTTTGTGGTGGCACGCCAGTGGGTAGGCGCCCGGCGTAACACCTTCACACCGTGAGCCCCGCCCCGCGTCGTCCGCCGTGGGCAACCCCCGCGGGCCGGCGCTGCGGCGACAGACATAGATCCGGCGACCCGGATGTGCCCGGCCCCACCAGGCCCACCCGAGTGTCCTGCCGGACCACCGTCCCGCACGGTCGTCCACCGTCCGGTCCGGTGCGCACGGTCCCGGGAAGCGTCGTTTCCCGGGAAGATCGACAAGCAGGAGTGATGTTGTCATGACCACCTGGCGCAAGTTCTCACGTACTCTGGCCCGCCTCACCGACCGGCTGGCCCTGCCCTCCGGCTTCCCGGCCGACGGCCGCTCCCTCGGTCTCGGCCTGGCGGCCGCGCTGGAGAACCAGCGCCGCACCGCCCGGCCGAGCGACGAGGAGATCGCGCGCTTCCTCCGCGGCTCCGCCCCGGACGAAGGCTTGATCAAGGCCTGACCACCGGTCAGCTCGCATCCCGGTCCGCCGTCACCGTCTCCGGGGCGGCGGGCCGCTGCTCCACCTCGCTCCGCCGCGACTTCATCAGGCTGGCGACAGTGGTGATCAGCAACGTGCCGACGATGACCCCGAGCGAGACGGTGATCGGCACCGCCGGCGCCCAGGACACCCCGTCGTGGTGCAGCGCCTCCAGCATCAGCTTGACGCCGATGAAGGCCAGGATGAACGCCAGGCCCTTGCTGAGGTAGACCAGCCGGTCCAGCAGCCCACCCAGCAGGAAGTAGAGCTGCCGCAGGCCCATCAGCGCGAAGACGTTCGCGGTGAAGACCAGGTACGGCTCCTGGGTCAGCCCGAAGATCGCCGGAATCGAGTCGAGCGCGAACAGCAGGTCGGTGGTGCCGATCGCGACCATCACGATCAGCATCGGCGTGACCATCCGCCGGCCGTCCACCCGGACCAGGATCGAGGAGCCGTGATACGACTCCGTGGTCGGCAGGATCCGCTTCGCCGTACGAAGCGCGAAGTTCTCCGAGAACTCGTCCTCGTGCTGCGGGCCGACCAGCTTGATCGCGGTGTAGATCAGGAACGCCCCGAACAGGTAGAACAGCCAGTCGAAGCGTGCGACCGCCGAGGCGCCGGCCGCGATGAACACGCCCCGCATCAGCAGCGCCAGCACGATGCCGATCAGCAGCACCTTCTGCCGGTACCGCACCGGCACCGCGAACCGGCTCATGATGATGATGAAGACGAACAGGTTGTCGACGCTGAGCGAGTACTCGGTGAGCCAGCCGGCGAAGAACTGGCCCGCGTAACCGGCCCCGCTGGTCGCCATCAGCACGAACCCGAAGGCGACCGCCGCCAGCACGTAGAAGCTCACCCAGCCGACGCACTCCCGGAAGGACGGTTCGTGGGGGTTCCGGGCGACCAGGTAGAAGTCGAGGGCGATCATCGCGACGAAGCCGATGATCGTCACGGCCCACACCCAGATCGGTAGATTCATCAGGCTCCTTTTGATCGAACGGCCCGGGCTGCGGCCCGCGCCTGCCGGCGGTGCTCGCGCGCCTTCCACTGCGCCTCGGCGTGCCGCAGGTAGAACTGGTACAACCGCTCGGCCCGCGGGTTGCCGTGCCGGATCCGGCGCAGCCAGCCCGGCGTCACCCGCTCGTACAACCAGCTGAACCCGATCGCGAAGCCGAGGCTGACGATCGCCTGGTACGCGAGGAAGCCGAGCACATCCGGCGGCAGGGCGGGCCGGCCTGCGAGGAGCAGGCCGACCAGCACCTCGTGCGCCAACCGGGCGAGGGGGAACCCGGCCAGCCAGTACAGCGCCGTCGGAGCGAACACCCCCGGTGTGAGCGTTCCGGCCGCCTGCAGCAGCCCGAAACCCCCGCCGAGCAGCACCAGCGGCAGCCCGAGCGCCACACCGGTGGCCAGCGCCCAGTCGACGGGCTGGCCCGCGACCAGGGCCAGGCCGAGGGCCGCCAGCCCGGCGACCGCGCCGATGCCGGCGCCGGGCAGTGCGAGGAGGCCGAATTGACGTAGCTGCCGGCCGGTCATGGTCTTCCCCTTCCGGCTCACTAGATGACCACGCCGAACCGGGCCAGGCTGTAGATCAGCATGCCCAGGTAGAACACCGCGCCGAACCCGATCACCACGTTCTGCACGATGCCGGGACGGATCGGTTTGGGCAGCATCCGGTTGTTCACCAGCAGCAGGACGACGCAGTACGCGCCCATCGCGAAGGTGGACAGGAAGGCCAGCACGTCGAGGATGGCGCCCGGACCGTCGGCGGGGCCGAAGTTCAGGATCAGGATGCCGAACGTGATGACGCCCCAGAGGAAGCCGGCGTAGATCTTGGACATGCTGAACCGCTTCGCGCCCGGCACGAAGTGGTACGTCATGTCGGACTGTCCCCGGGAGAACGAGTCGAACAGGCCGAGCGTGGCGTTGAGCCCGATCAGTGCGATGAATCCGAGGAACACGCCGTGCAGCACCGGCGCGCCGGCCGAGGCGAAGGCGTCCGCCATGGCGGTCAGCGCGACCTCCCGATCGCCGTCGCGGATCAGTTCACCGACGTTCGGGTTCTCCCGGACGGCGGTCTGGGCCAGCACGGTGAACGAGATCGTGACCAGCATGGTCACACCCCAGAAGAGCAGCAGGGCGTCGAAGGTCACCCAGCGCCGCCAGCCCTTCCACTTCTTCATCTCCTCCGGGTTGTCGGTGTCGAACATGAAGCCACGCGACGGCATCGCCTCCTGCTCGTTCGCGTGCCGCAGGCCGCGGATCTGCGGGATGTGCGCACCCATGCCGGCGCCGGAGTCGCGCAGGTGCAGCGTGTACCACATCTGCTGCATGCCGGACGGGCCGGCGAAGGCGATCGCGCCGACGATGACCGGGAACCAGGTCGCCGACATCGCCTCGTCCGGCAGGTAGCCGAAGTGGAACATGCCGCCGAGCGTGGAGGTGACGTCGCTCCACCGGCCGACCAGCGAGGCGACCACCGAGGTGCTGATCACGAGGAGGCCGATCAGCACGCCGAGCAGGCTCTCCAGCAGCGGGTAGATCACTTTGGCCAGGCTGAACAGCACGCCGACCAGGATCAGGCCGATGCAGGCCGTGACTTTCCACGGTATGCCGGTCACCTCTTCGAAGGCGGCGGCGCCGGTGGAGAGGTGACCTGGCCAGATGTAGACCAGGATCGCCGTGACGAAGAAGAACCACATCAGTGGCTTGAAGACCCGGGCGGCGCCGAAGAAGATGCTCTCTCCGGTGGCCATCGCGTACCGGGCCATCTCCAGCATGACGAACGCCTGGAGGGTGACACCGATCAGGAAGAGCCATCTGATCTCCGGCCCGAAGATCAAGACCAGGCGGGGCCACATGTACGACTCGCCCATGCCCACGCCGAGCGCGACGAGGAACACGGTCGGGCCGAGCAGGTGAACCGAGGGCGGCGCCTTGGGCAGCTCCCTGATCGGCATCGGTTCGAGCCGGCCGGCCCGCCATACTCGATCGTCAGGGACAGTGGTGGTAGCGGTGGATGTGGTCGTGCCAATCGTCGGATCGGTGGGCGAGGGGGTATTCGAAGCGTCCACTCTTGGACCTCCTGGGATTCCGGCGCCGCGCGAACCGAGGATGGGCCCGTACGGCGTCTGGTGTCCTTTGTGACCCTGGCCGTGGAGCGGTCGCTATGTCGCTAGTGGCCCCTCCGACTGCCCGGTGTGGTGGATCTGTGCACGACTCAGCGGCCGTCCCGTTGACCGCCGAGCAGACCGGCGGAGCGTGCCCACCGGTACTTCGCACCGAGCACGGCGACGGGCTTCTCCGTGGTGTACGGATAGGCGACGATGCCATGCCGGTACAGGTGTTCGCTGGCCTCCTCGACCTCGACGTCTCCGGCGAGCGAGGCGACCACGGGCTTGTTGACGCCCTTCGCGCGAAACTCCTCGACCACGTCCACCACCAGTTCGGCGAAGACCATCGGCGGGGTGACGATGGTGTGCCAGTAGCCGAGGATCAGCGAGTGGATGCGCGGGTCGGACAGCCCGAGCGCGATGGTGTTGCGGTAGGTCGAGGGCGGTTCGCCGCCGGTGATGTCGATCGGGTTGCCGGCGGCGCCGAACGGCGGGATGAACCTGCGGAACGCCTCGTCGAGGTCGCCCGGGATCTCCATCAGCGTGAGCCCGTTGTCCACGCAGGCGTCCGAGAGCAGCACCCCGGAGCCACCGGCGCCGGTGATGATGACGACGTTCTCGCCCTGCGGGGTGGGCAGCAGCGGGATGCCGCGGGCGTACTCCAGCAGGTCGTTGAGGCCGGGGGCGCGGATCACGCCGCTCTGCCGCAGGATGTCGTCGTAGACCCTGTCGTTGCCGGCCAGCGCGCCGGTGTGCGAGCTGGCCGCCTTGGCGCCCTGGTCGGTACGGCCGGCCTTGAGCACCAGCACCGGTTTGGTCGCCGACACCCGCTTGGCGGCCCGGGCGAACGACCGGCCGTCCTTCAGGTCCTCCAGGTGCATGGCGATGAGCTGGGTGTTCGGGTCGCTCTCGAAGAACGTCAGCAGGTCGTCCTCGTCGATGTCGGCCTTGTTGCCGACCCCGACGATCGCGGACACCCCCATCTGGGCGGACCGGCTGAAGCCGAGGATGGCCATCCCGATGCCACCGCTCTGCGAGGAGAGCGCCACCCCGCCCTTGACGTCGTACGGGGTGCAGAACGTCGCGGACATGCTCTCCGGCGTGTAGTAGTAGCCGTAGATGTTCGGTCCGAGGATGCGTACGCCGTGCCGGCGGGCGATCGCGAGCACCTCGGCCTGCAGCTCGTGGTTGCCGATCTCGCCGAAGCCGGACGGGATCATGATCGCTCCGGCCGCGCCCTTGACGCCGACCTCCTCCAGCGCGGCCGGCACGAACTTGGCCGGGATCGCGAAGATCGCGACGTCGACCGGGCCGGGCACGTCGGAGATGCTCTTGAACGCCTTGCGGTCCAGGATCTCGGTGGCCTTCGGGTTGATCGGGTAGATCTCGCCCTGGTAGCCGCCGTTCACCAGGTTTTTCATCACCGAGTTGCCGATCTTGCCGGACTCGGCGGAGGCGCCGATCACGGCGATCGAGGCAGGCCGCATGATCCGGTTCATGCCGGTCAGGATCTGCTCGTCGGTGAACTGCTCCGGGCGCTCGGCGGCCTTGGGGTCGACCAGGATCCGTACGTCCACCGCGGTCGCCGCGGTGGAGGTGGCCAGCACCGGGTTGAGGTCGACCTCGGCCAGCTGCGGGAAGTCGGTGACCAGGTCCGAGAGCCGGACGATCAGGTCGGACAGAAGCTCCCGGTTGGCCGGCTCGGCGCCGCGGACGCCGCGCAGGATCTCGGCCGAGGCGATGCCGTCGATCATCGACAGCGCGGTGGCGGTGTCGGTGGGGGCCAGCCGGAAGGTGACGTCCTTGAGCACCTCGACCAGCACGCCGCCGAGGCCGAAAGCGACGATCTTGCCGAACGTCGGGTCGGTCACCGTGCCGACGATGACCTCGTGCCCGGTGGTGAGCTGCTGCTGCACCTGCACCCCGACGATCGTCGCGTCGGCCTGATAGGCCTTCGCGTTGGCGATGATCGTGTCGTAGCCGGCCGCGACCTCAGCGGCCGAGCCGAGCCCGACCAGCACGCCGCCGGCTTCGGTCTTGTGCAGGATGTCCGGCGAGACGATCTTCAGGACCACCGGCAGGCCGATCTTCTCGGCCAGCGCCACCGCCTCGTCGGCGCTGCCGGCCAGGCCCTCGCCCGGCGTGGCGATCCCGTACGCCTCGACCACCAGCCGCCCCTCGGGAGCGGTCAGCGAACTGCGTCCCTCGGCACCGGCCAGCTCCAGCACCCGGCGCACGGCTTCGCGGTCGTAATTCGGCATTGCGTCTCTCCTTAGTGAGTCAGACGGCGCCGGCGGCACGCAGCTCGCCGATCACTTGCTCGCTGTAGCCGAGCTCGCCGAGCACCTGCTCGGTGTGCTCGCCGAGCAGCGGGGAACGCTCGATGTCGACGGCGGAGTCGGACAGCTTGATCGGGTTGCCGACCGTCTTGAACGGGCCCCGCTCCGGGTGGTCGACCTCGACCACCGAGCCGAGCGCGGCCAGGGTCTCGTCCTCGATCAGCTCCCGGGTCGACAGGACCGGTCCGCACGGCACGTTGCGCGCGTTGAGCTGCTCCATGACTTCCTGCTTGGTGTGCCGCTCGGTCCACTCCTCGATCAGCGCGAACGCCTTGTCGAGCTTGTTCAGGCGCGCCTGCGGGGTGCTCCAGGCGGGGTCCTCGGCCAGCTCGGGCTTGCCGATCAGCTCGCAGATCGGCTTCCAGCCGACCGGCTGGATGATCACGTAGATGTAGTCGTTCGGCCCACCCGGGGCACAGCGCACGGCCCAGCCGGGCTGGCCGCCGCCGGAGGCGTTGCCGGAACGGGGCACCTCGTCGCCGAAGTTCTCGTTGGGGTACTCCCCCAGCGGCCCGTGGGCCAGCCGCTGCTGGTCGCGCAGCTTCACCCGGCACAGGTTGAGCACCGCGTCCTGCATGGCGACCTGCACGCGCTGGCCACGGCCGGTGTGGGTGCGCTGGTAGAGCGCGGCCAGGATGCCGGCGACCAGGTGGATGCCGGTGCCGGAGTCGCCGATCTGGGCCCCGGTCGCGGTCGGCGGGCCGTCCTCGAAACCGGTGGTGCTCATCGCGCCGCCCATCGCCTGGGCGATCACCTCGTACGCCTTGAAGTTGGCGTAGCGGCCGGCGCCGAAACCCTTGATGGAGGCGTAGATCAGGCGGGGGTTGATCTCCTGCAACGTCTCCCAGGGGAAGCCGAAGCGCTCGACCACGCCCGGGCCGAAGTTCTCCACCAGGATGTCCACCTCGGACACCAGTTTGGTGAAGACCTCCTTGCCCTGCGGATGCTTCATGTTGAGGGTGATGCTGCGCTTGTTGGCGTTGAGCATCGTGAAGTAGAGGCTGTCCACATCGGGAATGTCCCGCAGCTGTGAGCGGGTGATGTCACCCTGGCCCGGAGCCTCCAGCTTGATGACGTCCGCGCCCAGCCAAGCCAGGATCTGCGTGGACGACGGGCCGGACTGAACATGTGTCATGTCGAGGACCCGAACGCCCTCCAGTGCCTTACCCATGAGCGAACCTCCTGTGTGCGCCACGCCGTGCACGTCGGACCGTGGAGCTGGTGCCACCGCTGCTGGGGGTCTCACCCGCTGCCAGCTTCGGGGATTGCATACCGTATGGGGTAGGCAATATCGTGGCGCATGTAACAGCTAGGTGTCTAGAGGATCGCGGAACGTTTTCGCCCGGCACCTTCATCGCTTTCGATCGCGACTCCACTCCCGTCCGGCGTGTCCGTGCACGCCGGGCACCCACCCGAGGTCAACAGAAGGGAGGCCCGGTGGATCTGTTGGAGCACCAGGCACAGGAACTCTTCGCCAAGCACGGCGTACCGGTCAGCCGCAGCCGCGTCGCCAGCACCCCCGACGAGGCCCACGCGGCCGCCGCCGAGATCGGCGGGCGCGTGGTGGTCAAGGCCCAGGTCAAGACCGGCGGCCGGGGCAAGGCCGGCGGGGTCCGGCTGGCCGACGGCCCGGACGCGGCACGCGAGGTCGCGACCGCGATCCTGGGCATGGACATCAAGGGCCACACCGTGCACGAGGTGCTGGTCACCGAGGCCGGTGACATCGCCGAGGAGTACTACGTGTCGCTGCTGCTCGACCGGTCCCACCGGTCGTTCCTCGCGCTCGCCTCCCGGGAGGGCGGCGTCGAGATCGAGCAGGTGGCGGCCGAGAACCCGGGCGCGCTGGCCCGGCTCCCGGTTGAGCCGGGCACCGGACTCGACCGGCCGCAGGCGCTCCGGCTGGCCGCCGGCGCCGGCCTTCCGGACGACGTGCACGAGCAGGTCGCCGGCATCCTGGTCCGCCTCTGGAACGTGTTCCGCGCCGAGGACGCCACCCTGGTCGAGATCAACCCGCTGGCCCGGCTGGCCGACGGCACCGTACGCGCGCTGGACGGCAAGGTGACCCTGGACGACAACGCCCGGTTCCGCCAGCCCGGCCACCCGCAGTACGTCGACGTCAGCGCCACCGACCCGCTGGAGAGCCGCGCTGCCGAGAAGAACCTCAACTACGTCAAGCTCGACGGCTCCGTCGGCGTCATCGGCAACGGCGCCGGCCTGGTGATGAGCACCCTGGACGTGGTCGCCTACGCGGGCGAGCAGTTCGGCGGGGTGAGACCGGCGAACTTCCTCGACATCGGCGGCGGCGCCTCGGCCCAGGTGATGGCGGACGGCCTGGAGATCATCCTGAGCGATCCCGGCGTGCGCAGCGTGCTGGTCAACGTGTTCGGCGGCATCACCGCGTGCGACGCGGTCGCCGACGGCATCGTCCAGGCCATCGGGCTGCTCACCGGCCCGGGCGAGACGATCGGCAAACCGGTGGTCGTGCGACTGGACGGCAACAACGCCACGCAGGGGCGCAAGATCCTCGCCGAGGCGGCGCTGCCCGGCGTGATCAGCGCGGACACGATGGACGGTGCGGCGCGGCTCGCCGCCGAACTCGCCGGCAAGGGGGCGTGAGCACCATGGCAATCTTCCTCACCGACAAGAGCCGGATCCTGGTCCAGGGCATCACCGGCGCCGAGGGCAGCCGGCACACCCGGCGGATGGTCGCCGCCGGCACGAACATCGTCGCCGGGGTCACTCCCGGCAAGGGCGGCCAGGACGTCGACGGCATCCCGGTGTTCAACAGCGCCGCCGAGGCGGTCGAGGCGACCGGCGCCGACACCACGGTGGTCTTCGTACCACCCCGCTTCGCCAAGGCCGCGGTGATCGAGGCGATCGACGCCGAGCTGAGCCTGGCCGTGGTGCTCACCGAGGGCATCCCGGTGCACGACACCGCGGCGTTCTGGGCATATGCCCAGGCGGCCGGCAACGGGACCCGGATCATCGGGCCGAACTGCCCCGGCCTGATCAGCCCGGGCCGGTCCAACGCCGGCATCATCCCCGCCGACATCACCGAGCGCGGGCGGATCGGCCTGGTCAGCAAGAGCGGCACCCTGACCTACCAGATGATGTACGAACTGCGGGACCTGGGCTTCTCCACCTGCGTCGGCATCGGCGGCGACCCGATCATCGGCACCACCCACATCGACTGCCTGCAGGCGTTCCAGGACGACCCCGAGACCGAGGCGATCGTGATGATCGGCGAGATCGGCGGGGACGCGGAGGAACGCGCCGCCGAGTACATCCGGGACCACATCAGCAAGCCCGTGGTCGGCTACGTGGCCGGGTTCACCGCGCCCGAGGGCAGGACGATGGGGCATGCCGGCGCGATCGTCTCCGGATCGTCCGGAACCGCGGCCGCCAAGCAGAAAGCCCTGGAGGCGGTCGGCGTCCTGGTCGGCAGGACACCGTCCGAGGCCGCCGCGCTGATGCGCGAAACGCTGTCGGCACGCTGACCGGCGGCTCTCAGCCCGTGCGGGTCAGCTGGGCTCCCCTCCGGCAAGCTGACCCGCACGCCGGTCGCGCCCCATCACGCGGTGCGCACCGGCGTACACGTTCATCGACGCGCCGCGCAGGAAGCCGATCAGGGTGAGCCCGGCGTCGGCCGCCAGGTCGGCGGCGAGCGAGGACGGGGCGGAGACCGCGGCGAGCGCCGGGATGCCGGCCATCACCGCCTTCTGCACCAGCTCGAACGAGGCCCGGCCGCTGACCATCAGGACGGTGTCGCGCAACGGCAACCGGCCGTCGCGCAGCGCCCAGCCGACGACCTTGTCGACCGCGTTGTGCCGGCCGACGTCCTCGCGCAGGCAGTGCAACCGCCCGTCCGCGGCGAACAGGCCCGCGGCGTGCAGCCCACCCGTACGGTCGAAGACCCGCTGTGCGGTGCGCAGCGTGCCGGGCAGCGTGCTGATCACCCCGGGATCGAGCCGGATCGGGTCGTCGCGCACCGGCCAGGCCGCGACGGTACGCACCGCGTCCAGGCTCGCCTTGCCGCAGAGCCCGCACGACGAGGTGGTGTAGAAGTTGCGTTCCAGCGACGGGTCCGGCGGCGCCACCCCGGCGGCCAGGACCACGTCGACCACGTTGTAGGTGTTGACCCCGTCCGCCGTGGCGCCCGCGCAGTACCGGATCCCGGCGATCTCCCCGGCCCGCCGCACCACGCCCTCGCTGACCAGAAACCCGGCGGCCAGGTCGAAGTCGTCGCCGGGCGTGCGCATCGTCACCACCAGGGAGCGCCCGTTCACCCGGATCTCCAGCGGCTCCTCGGCCGCCAGGGTGTCGATCGGCTCGCCGGCCACCCCGTCGACGATCCGCACCACCCGGCGCCGGCTGGTCACCCGTCCCATGTCGCCACCTCCCTCGTCACAGCCGGTCGACGGGAAGCGTCGACGGCAGCCGCACCCAGGCCAGCCCGGGCTGGCGCATCCAGCGGGTCAGTGCCGCGCCGAGCAGGCCGAGACAGCCGGCCACCACGAACGGCACGACGGAGTCCGGGTTCGTCACCACCAGCCCGGCGAGCACGATCCCGGCCACCCCGCCGACCGCCTTTCCGCTGTAGACGATCCCGTAGTTCGGCACGGTCGCGTCGTCACCGAACCAGTCCCGGACCAGGCTGACCAGCAGCGAGTAGCCCGCCCCGGCGCCGGCGCCGGCCAGCACGGCGAAGCACACCAGCGCCGCCGGATGGTTGTCGTTGGTCGCGGCCGCGAGCAGGCCGAACTGGGCCACCCCACCGATCAGCAGGGACAGGCCCAGCGTCCCGCGCCGGCCGATCCGGTCGGCCAGCGAGCTGGTCACCGCGCGGCCGATCCCGTTCGAGGCGGCGAGCGCGCCCATCGCGACGACGAGGGTCGAGGCCGACAACCCCCGGGTGTACGCGGCGCCGGCGAGGTAGGCGATGTCGAACAGCGCCATGGCCGCGGTGAGCACCACGACCACGAACATCATCGGCAGCATGCCGCTGCGCAGCGCGGCCAGCGGCGGATAGGGCCGGGTGGCCGGCCGGTTGTGCGGGATGCTGCGGTTGAGCCGCCGGTCGATGGCCCAGCGTTGCGGGTCGATCTGCGCCGGCCACCAGTTCCTCGGCGGCTTGCGCATCAGCAGCCCGCAGCTCGCCACCACCCCGAAGACGATGACCGCGGTGGCGTCCAGCACGGCCGTCCGGTTCGCCGGGTCGAGGGCGTAGCCGGCCACCACGACGAACGGGATCGCGCCGTAACCGAACGCGGCGCCCACCATCGCCACCCGGGAGGCGAGCCGCTCGGGGAACCAGTCGGTGACCGTGGCGATACAGGTCATGTAGACCAGGCCGGCGCCGAAGCCACCCAGCACCGAATAGCCCAGCAGCACGCCGGCCAGATCATCGCTGTGCGCCAGCGTGACCAGCGCGGCCAGGCAGCAGGTCGCACCGATCAGCATCGGTACGGCGAGCCGCACCCGCACGCGCCGGTACAGCCACCCGCCCAGCGGCGAGCCGGCCGCCTGGGCGACCACCCAGAGCCCGAGGACACCGAACGCCTGCCACACGCTCCACCCGGTCGCCTCGACGAGGGTCGGCAGGGCCGCGCCGAACCCGTACTGGAACAGGCTGATGGCCAGCATCGCGGCCAGCGGCACCCCGACCATCCACGATCGCGATCGGCCCAGCAGGTCCCGGTCGCTCTCGCCGACCCGGTAGCGGCGGCCGTAGAAGTCCCTGACCTCGCGTACGGCCAGGTCGTCACTGGATTCGATCATCTGGCACCTCCGGGCGACTATCGTATACAGTATGTAGGATTCTCGCTGATGCGGTGGGTCACTGTCCAGACGACGAGGAGTGCGCATGAGTGTCACCGGCTGGCACCAGGCCCGGCGGATCGCCCGGGAGGCGGGCCGCCCCCTGCCCCCGGCCGAGGTGCCGCTCGACCGGGCCGCCGGCTCCGCGCTCGCGACACCGCTGGTCGCGCTCTCTCCCCTGCCGGCCTACGACGCCGCCGCCATGGACGGGTTCGCCGTCGCCGGCACCGGCCCGTGGCGAATCACCGGACGCGTCCTGGCCGGCGACCCGCACCCGCCCGCCCCGCTGTCGCCCGGCGAGGCGATGGAGATCGGCACCGGCGCGCTGGTCCCGGCCGGCGCCGCCGCCGTGCTGCCCTACGAGCAGTCCACCCGGACCGGCCGCACGGTGAGCGGCGCGTTCGCCCCCGGCCGGCACATCCGCCGGCGGGGCGAGGACTGCCCGGCCGGCCAGGAGGTGCTCCCCGCCGGCACGGTCGTCACCTCCGTCGTTCTCGGGCTGGCCGCCAGCCTCGGGCACGACACGCTGACCGTGCACCGCCGGCCCCGGGTCGCGACGGTGGTCACCGGGGCCGAGCTGTGCCGGGCCGGCATTCCGGCGGCGGGACAGGTCCGCGACGCCATCGGCCCGATGCTGCCCGGCCTGATCCGGGCCGCCGGCGCCGAGCCGGCCTCGCAGACCCGGGTCACCGACGACCCCACCGCGCTGGTCGACGCGCTGCTGCGCCCGGACGCCGAGGTGCTGGTGGTCTGCGGTGCCACCTCGGCCGGCGCCGCCGACCATCTGCGCGGGGCCCTCGACACGCTGGCCGCGCGAGTTGCGGTCCGGGGTGTGGCCTGCCGGCCCGGTCACCCGCAGCTGTTCGCGGTGCTGCCGGACGGCCGGTTCGTCGTCGGTCTGCCCGGAAACCCGTACGCGGCGCTGGTCGCCGCACTGACCCTGCTGTTCCCGCTGCTCGGCCGGCTGGCCGGCCGGGCCGCGCCGCCGGCGCTGACCGCCACCCTGGCGGGCCCGGTGACCGCGCACGATCGGGACACCCGGCTGGTGCCGGTGACCCGGATCGGCTCGCTGGCCCGGCCCGCCGGGCACGACCGGCCCGGATCGCTGTGGGGCGCCGCCGGGGCGGACGCGCTCGCGGTCGTGCCGCCGGGCCACGCCGGCGGCGAGGTCGAACTGCTCGCGCTGCCCGCCGGCGACCTGGTGACCGCGGCGGACCGCCGGCCCGGCCAGGTCGCCGGCGTGCCGGTGTCACGGTAGGGCGGAGGACCGGCCGGAGAGCTGCTCGACCAGCTTCAGCAGCGCGCTGTGGTCCAGGCCGCCGTCGCCCTGCGCCTTGAGCGCGGCGATCAGCTGCGCGACCGCCGACCCCAGCGGGATCACCACGCCGGCGTCCCGGGCCGCGGAGGTGACGATGCCCATGTCCTTGTGGTGCAGGTCGATCCGGAAGCCGGGCTCGAAGCGGCGGGCCAGCATCCCGGCCGCCTTGCGGTCCAGGATCCGGTTGCCGGCCAGGCCGCCGGCCAGCACCCGGATCGCCGCCTCGGTGTCCACCCCGTACGCCTCGAGGAAGACGATCGCCTCGGCGACGAGCTCGATGGTGCCGGCGACGATGAGCTGGTTGGCGGCCTTCACCGTCTGGCCGGCGCCGTGCGGGCCGACGTGGACCACGGTCGCGCCGACCACCTCCAGCACCGGCAGCGCCGCCTGGAAGTCCTCGGCGCGGCCGCCGACCATGATGGAGAGGCTGCCCTCGATCGCGCCGGGCTCGCCGCCGCTGACCGGGGCGTCCAGCACCCGTACCTCGAAGGTCTTGGCCGCTTCGGCGACCGCGCGTGCGGTCGTCGGCGAGATGCTGCTCATGTCGATGTAGAGCTGACCCGGCCGGGAGCTGGCCAGGATGCCCTGCTCGCCGAGGGCGACCGTCTCGACGTCCGCCGAGTCGCGGACCATCGTGACGATGATGTCCGCCTTCTGCACCGCCTCGGCGACGCCGGCGGCGATCTGGCCGCCGGCATCGGTCAGCAGGGCGTTGCGGGCCGGGGTGACGTCGTAGCCGATGACGTCGAACCCGGCCCTGGCCAGGTTGACGGCCATCGGGGCGCCCATGATGCCGAGGCCGATGAAACCAACGGTTGTCATGCGAGGGGGTTCCCTTCGTGGTTGGCGCGGCGGTCGCGGGGCAGCCACTCGAAGCTCAGCCCGCTCGGCCCGCTCGGGACGTACTCCAGGCCGACCCAGCCCCGGTAGCCGGCCTGCTCGAGCTGGCTGAGGTGCCCGTCGAGATCGATGGCGCCGGAGCCCGGCTCGTGCCGGCCCGGTGCGTCGGCGATCTGCACGTGCCCGATCCGGTCGGCGTGCTCGGCGAGGACCTTGGTCACGTCGTCGCCGTTCACGGTCAGGTGATAGAGGTCGGCGAGGAACGCCAGGTTGCCCACCCCACGCTCGGCCCGCACCCGGTCCAGCACCGCGACGACGTCGGCGGCGGTGCGCAACAGGTACGGCTGCGGCCCGCTCACCGCCTCGACCAGCACCGTGCCGCCGATGCGGGCCACCGCCGCCGCCGCGAAGGCCAGGTTCGCCACCGCCGTCTCGTCCTGGCGGTCCCGGTCGAGGAAGGGGATCCGGTTGCCGTACAGGGCGTTGAAGGACCGGCAGCCGGTGGCGGCGCCGATCATCTCGACCAGTTCCACGTTGTCGCGGAACTCGGCGGAGTGCGCCGGTGAGGACAGCACCCCCCGGTCGCCGCCGGGCATGTCGCCGGCGAAGAAGTTGAGGCCGACCAGTTGGACGCCGGCGTCGCGGATGGCCTCGGTGAACGCTTCCACGTCGGACGCCGGTGGCACCGCCTCGGGGAACGGCCACCAGAACTCGACCGCGTCGAATCCGGCTGCCTTCGCCGCCGCCGGCCGGTCCAGCAGGGGCAGCTCAGTGAACAGGATCGAACAGTTGACGTCGAATCTCACGAGCCCTCCTGAGCGTTGGTCAGTAGCCGGGCGGCGGCCAGAGCGAGCGGGTCCAGCATCTGCGGCTCGGACTCCACGCGCCTCATCAGCTCGGCGCGCATCCGCGGATCCCAGAAGGCCCGGATGTGGGCGGCGATGGCCGCCGCGGCCGCCTCCGGCGCCTGGTGCTGGAACTGGACGGCGATGTCGTTGAGCATCCGGATCTGCGGGGACATCACTCGGCCGCCATGGCCGACTGCAACGCCGTCTTGAGACCGACCTGGACCGCGGTCACCTTGTACTCCGGGCAGTTGGTCGCCCAGTCGGAGTTCTCCGTGGTGACGACGTTCGCGCCGGTCACCGGGTGGTGGAAGGTGGTGTAGACGACCCCGACCGGCATCCGGTCCGCGAGCACCGCACGCAGGGACGTGGCGCCGACCCGGCTGGTCAGGACGACCTCGTCGCCGTCGTTGATGCCGCGAACCTCCGCGTCGTGCGGATGGATCTCCAGGACGTCCTCGGGGTGCCAGGCCACGTTCGCGGTCCGCCGGGTCTGCGCCCCGACGTTGTACTGGCTGAGGATGCGGCCGGTGGTCAGGATCAGCGGGTACTTGCGGGTGCTGCGCTCGCGGGTCGGCACGAACGGGGTCTGCACGAAGCGGCCCTTCCCGCGTACGAAACCGTCCATGTGCATGATCGGCGTGCCCTCCGGAGCCTGCTCGTTGCAGGGCCATTGCACGCTGCCGAGCTTGTCGAGCTTGGCGAAGGAGACCCCGGCGAACGTCGGCGTGAGCGCGGCGATCTCGTCCATGATCTGGCCCGGGTCGTCGTAGTGCATCGGGTAGCCCATCGCCTGGGCGATCTCGGCGACGATCTGCCACTCGTGCTTGCCGGTCCTCGGCGGCATCACCGGGCGCACCCGGTTGATCCGGCGCTCGGCGTTGGTGAACGTGCCGTCCTTCTCCAGGAAGGAGGTGCCGGGCAGGAAGACGTGCGCGAACTTGGCGGTCTCGTTGAGGAACAGGTCCTGCACGACGACCAGCTCCAGCGCCGTCAGTGCGGCGTGCACGTGCTTGATGTTCGGGTCGGACTGCGCGATGTCCTCGCCCTGCACGTAGAGCGCCCGGAAGCTGCCCTCGATGGCGGCGTCGAACATGTTCGGGATCCGCAGGCCGGGCTCGGCCTGCAGGGTGCTGCCCCACATGTTCTCGAACACCCCGCGGACGACGTCGTCGGAGACGTGCCGGTAGCCGGGCAGCTCGTGCGGGAACGAACCCATGTCGCAGGAGCCCTGCACGTTGTTCTGCCCGCGCAGCGGGTTGACCCCGACGCCCTCGCGGCCGATGTTGCCGGTCGCCATCGCCAGGTTCGCCATGCCCATCACCATGGTCGAGCCCTGGCTGTGCTCGGTGACGCCGAGACCGTAGTAGATCGCGCCGTTGCCGCCGGTGGCGAACAGCCGCGCCGCCGCCCGGACCTCCTCGGCCGGCACCCCGGTGAGCTCCTCGACCGCCTCCGGGCTGTTCTCCGGGCGGGCGATGAACGCGGCCCAGTCGTCGAAGTCCTCGCAGCGCTCGTCGACGAACGAGCGGTCCACCAGGCCTTCGGTCAGCACCACGTGCGCCAGCGCGTTCACCACCGCCACGTTGGTGCCGGGCGCGAGCTGCAGGTGGTGCTGCGCCTCGATGTGTGGCGACCGGACCAGGTCGATGCGGCGCGGGTCGATCACGATCAGCTTGGCGCCCTCGCGGAGCCGGCGCTTCATCCGGGACGCGAACACCGGGTGCCCGTCGGTCGGGTTCGCGCCGATCACCATGATCACGTCGGACTTGGCGACCGACCGGAAGTCCTGGGTGCCGGCCGAGGTGCCGAAGGTCTGCTTCAGGCCGTACCCGGTCGGCGAGTGGCAGACCCGGGCGCAGGTGTCCACGTTGTTGTTGCCGAACGCGGCGCGGATCATCTTCTGCACCACGTAGACCTCCTCGTTCGTGGTGCGCGAGGAGGTGATGCCGCCGATCGCCCCGACACCGTGCCGGGACTGGATGTCGCGCAGCCTGGCGGCGGTGAAGGAGATCGCGGTGTCCCAGTCGACCGGCCGCCACTCGTCGGTGATCCGCTCGCGGATCATCGGGGTGAGCACCCGGTCCGGGTGGGTGGCGTAACCGAAGGCGAACCGGCCCTTGACGCAGGAGTGCCCCTCGTTGGCGCCGCCGTCCTTGTAGGGCACCATCCGGACCAGCTCGGCGCCGCGCAGCTCGGCCTTGAACGAGCAGCCGACCCCGCAGTACGCACAGGTGGTGATCACGCTGCGGCTCGGCATCCCGAGCTGGATCACCGACTTCTCCTGCAGGGTCGCCGTCGGGCAGGCCTGCACGCAGGCGCCGCAGGACACGCACTCCGAGCTCATGAAGTCGGTGCCGCCGGCCGAGACCTTCGAGCCGAAGCCGCGCCCCTCGATGGTCAGCGCGAACGTGCCCTGCACCTCGCCGCAGGCCCGCACACACCGGGAGCAGGCGATGCACTTGGAGGCCTCGAAGTCGAAGTACGGGTTGCTGGAGTCGGTCTTCTCGTCGCGGTGGTTGGCGCCCTCGTACCCGTAGCGGACCTGCCGCAGGCCGACCGCGCCGGACATGTCCTGCAGCTCGCAGTCGCCGTTGGCCGAGCAGGTGAGGCAGTCCAGCGGGTGATCGGAGATGTACAGCTCCATCACGCCCTGCCGCAGCTTCTCCAGCTTCGGCGTCTGGGTGCTCACCCGCATACCCTCGGCCACCGGCGTGGTGCAGGAGGCCGGGGTGCCCCGCCGGCCGTCGATCTCCACGAGACACAGCCGGCACGAGCCGAACGCCTCGAGGCTGTCGGTGGCGCACAGCTTCGGGACGTCGATCCCGCACAGGGCTGCCGCCCGCATCACCGAGGTGCCCTCGGGCACGGTCACCGGCAGGCCGTCCACCTCGATGGACACCGTGGCCGGGCCGGGCTTGGCGGGAGTGCCGAGGTCGGGTTCCTTCAGCAGGCTCATCGGGGGCCGCCTCCATTCGGGCTTCGTGGGCTGAAGTCGTCGGCGAAGTGCAGAAGGGCGCTGCGGACGGGCATCGGGGTCAGGCCGCCCATCGCGCACAGCGACCCCTCGGTCATCAGTTCGCACAGGTCGCCCAGCAGGGCGAGGTTGTCGTCCGGGTCCTGCCCCGCGACGATCTTGTCGATCACTTCCACGCCCCGCACCGAGCCGACCCGGCAGGGCGTGCACTTGCCGCAGGACTCCTCGGCGCAGAACTCCATCGCGAATCTCGCCATGGCCGCCATGTCCACGGTGTCGTCGAAGACCACGACGCCGCCGTGACCCAGCATCGCGCCGGCGGCGGCGAACGCCTCGTACTCCATCGGCAGGTTCAGGCCGTCGGCCGGCAGGTAGGCCCCGAGCGGCCCGCCGACCTGCACGGCGCGCACCGGCCGCCCGGTACGGGTGCCGCCGCCGTACGTGTGAATCAGCTCCTGCAGGGTCATGCCGAAGGCCGTCTCGAAGATGCCGCCGCGGGCGATGTTGCCGGCCAGCTGGAACACCTGGGTGCCGCGCGACCGGTCGACGCCGAGCGCCTGATAGGCCGCCGCGCCGCCGGCGAGGATCGCCGGAACCGACGCCAGCGTCAGCACGTTGTTCACCACGGTCGGCTTGCCGAACAGCCCGGTGATCGCCGGGATCGGGGGTTTCGCGCGGACCATGCCGCGCTTTCCCTCCAGACTCTCCAGCATCGCGGTTTCCTCACCGCAGATGTACGCGCCCGCGCCGACCCGCACGAACAGGTCGAACCGCAGCCCCGAACCGAGGACGTCCTGCCCCAGCCAGCCCTGCTCGCGGGCCACGGCGATGGCCTGGCGCATGGTCCGCACCGCGTCCGGATATTCCGAGCGGATGTAGACGTAGCCCTCGGTCGCGCCGACCGCGTGGGCGGCGATCGTCATCCCCTCGATGAGGGTGAACGGGTCGCCCTCCATCAGCATCCGGTCCGCGAACGTCCCGCTGTCGCCCTCGTCGGCGTTGCAGCAGACGAATTTCAGCGCGTCGGGGGTGCCGGCCACGGTCTGCCACTTGATCCCGGCCGGAAAGCCGGCGCCGCCGCGGCCCCGCAGTCCCGACTCGATGACCTCGGCGACCACCTCCGCCGGGGGTTTCGCCAGCGCACGGCGCAACCCGGTCAGGCCGCCGTGCGCCACGTAGTCGTCCGGCGAGAGCGGATCGATCACGCCGACGCGGGCGAAACAGAGCCGGGTCTGGTCGCGCAGCCACGGCAGCTCGGCCACCACACCCTGGCACAGCTCGTGGTCGGCGCCGTCGAGCAGGCCGGCCGCGACGAGGTCGTCGACCAGGTGGGGCTCGACCGGGCCGTAACCCACCCGCCCGCGCTCGGTGACCACCTCCACCAGCGGTTCCAGCCAGAGCATGCCGTGCGAGCCGTTGCGGACGATCCGGATCGGGCGGCCCAGCTCAGCCGCTTTCCGCTCCAGGTCGGCGGCGACCTCGTCGGCGCCCAGGGACAGCGCGGCTGAATCGCGGGGCACGTAGACCGTGGTGGTCATCGGCTCACCTCTTCCGTCAGGAGGGCGTCGAGCCGGGCCGGGCTGAGCCGGCCCCGCACCCTGTCGTTGACCTGGCCGGCCGGGCCGAGCGCGCAGTTGCCCAGGCAGAAGACCTGCTCCAGCGTGACCGCGCCGTCCGGGGTGGTCTGCCCGACCTTGATTCCCAGGACCTGCTCGGCGTGCGCCACCAGCCGCTCCGCACCCACCGACTGGCAGGCCTCGGCCCGGCACAGTCGCAGCACGGTCGCGCCGGCGGGCTCGGACCGGAAGTCGGTGTAGAAGGTGACGACCCCGTGCACGTCGGCACGGGAGATGTTCAGCTCGGCCGCCAGCACCGGCACGACGTCGGCGTCGACGTAGCCGAACTCGGCCTGAATGCGATGCAGGATCGGCAGGAGCGCGCCACGATCGCCGCGATGGGCCGCGACCAGCGCACGCACCCGATCCGTTACCGAAGTGCCAGGACTGACCACGACGATCCCGCCTCCATCCACACCGGTCGGCTAGGGATCCACCATACTGCGCTCTGAATACGGTATGCAATGTCGAGTGACAGTCCGGCTCAGTGTCCGACGTGCGGGCCGACCTACGGCTTGCGGCCGACCGCGCCGTACTGGTCGATCTCGGGGAGGACCGCGTCCGGGCGCCATCGGGTCACCGGCACCAGGCCGGGGTCGACCAGCTCCAGCCCCTCGAAGAACCGGGCCAGGCGGGCCGGGCTGCGCAGGTGATAGGGCAGCGCGGCGGACTCGTTCCAGATGCGGGCGGCCTCGACGACCTCGGGGGTGTTGTCGGTGCTGTCGCAGACGGCCAGGTAGCTGCCCGGCGGCACCGCGTCCACCACCGTGCGGACCAGGTCGTTCGCCACGGCGTCGTCCTCCACGTGGCCGAGGACGCCCATGAACAGCACGGCCACCGGCCGCGCGAAGTCGAGTGTGCCGGCCGCCTCGCGCAGGACGGGCGCCAGGTCGTACAGACTGCCGTCGAGATAGACCGCGGCGCCGTCCGGATGGCTGGTCAGCAGCGCGCGGCCCTGGGTGAGGACCAGCGGATCGTTGTCGACGTAGACGATCCGGCTGTCCGGCGCCACGGACTGGGCGACCTCGTGCGTGTTGTCGGCGGTCGGCAGCCCGGCGCCGATGTCGAGGAACTGCCGGATGCCGGCCTCGCCGGCCAGGTAGCGCACCACGCGGGTGAGGTAGGCGCGGCTGAGCCGGGCGTTCTCGGCCAGGGTGGGCTGGCCGGCCAGGACCTGCTCGGCAACCGCCCGGTCCACGGCGTAGTTGTCCTTGCCGCCGAGCAGGAAGTTCCAGATCCGCGCGGTGTGCGGGACGGTGGGCTCGTCGCTGACCACGGCCACAGCCTAGACCGCGACCAGTCCGATGAGGACCATCGATTCGGATTGACAGCCAACCGGAGGACTGGGAGCGTTCCCACTCATGTCCAACGTCGCGGTCAATCAGGTGGGTTACCTTCCGTCCGGGCCGAAGCGGGCCACCCTGGTCACCGGCGCCACGAGCGCGCTGCCGTGGCAGCTCGCCGACGGCGCGGGCCGCGTCGTCGCCACCGGGACGACCGACCCGCGCGGCACAGACATCTCCTCCCACCAGAACGTGCACACCATCGACTTCAGCTCGCACCAGCAGACCGGCGCCGGCTTCACGCTGACCGCGGACGGTGCGACCAGCCGGCCCTTCGTCATCGAGGCGGACCTCTACGTGCCGTTGCGTGCCGACGCGCTGAAGTTCTTCTACTGCCAGCGCAGCGGCATCGAGATCCGCGAGGACCTGCGGCCCGGCTACGGCCGCCCGGCCGGGCATCCCGGCGACCGTGACGTCCCCTGCGCCCCCGACGCCGGCGACTACCGGCTGGACGTGCGCGGCGGCTGGTATGACGCCGGTGACCAGGGCAAATACGTGGTCAACGGCGGAATCACGGTGTGGCAGCTCCTGCACGCCTTCGAGCACCGGCGCGGCCTCGACGACCTGCCGCTCGACCTGCCGGAGACCGGCAACGGCGTTCCCGACCTGCTCAACGAGGTGCGCTGGGAGCTGGACTTCCTGCTGCGCATGCAGGCGCCGAGCGGCCTGGTGCACCACAAGATGCACGACCGGGCGTGGACCGGCCTGCCGACCCTGCCGCACCTCGACCCGCAACCGCGTGAGCTGCGCCCGGTCTCCACCGCGGCCACGCTGAACCTGGCAGCCACGGCGGCCCAGGGGGCACGGATCTACCGGAAGTACGACGCGGACTACGCGGAACGCCTGCTGACTGCCGCGCGCACCGCCTATGCCGCGGCCCGGGCCCACCCGATCCGGTACGCCCCGGTCGAGGACACCGTGGGCGGCGGCCCGTACAACGACGACGACGTGCGGGACGAGTTCTACTGGGCGGCGGCCGAGCTGTTCCTGACCACCGGCGAGCACCAGTACGCCGAGGCGGTGCTGACCTCCCCGCTGCACACCGCGGACGTCTTCGGCCCGTACGCCCTGGACTGGGCGGCCACCGCGGCCGCCGCCCGACTCGGCCTCGCCCTGAGCTCCAGCGACCTGCCCGGCCTCGCCGACGTGCGCGCCTCGGTCGTCGCCGGCGCGGACAGATACCTCGGCATCCTGCGGGCCCATCCGTACGCGGTGGCGTACGCCCCGCCCGGCAACCAGTGGGACTGGGGCTCCAACAGCATGGTGCTGAACAACCTGATGGTGCTCGCCGTGGCCCACGACCTGACCGGCGAGTCCGGCTATCGGGACGGCGTCCTGGAGGGCCTGGACTACATCCTCGGCCGCAACGCGCTGAACCTGTCCTACGTCACCGGTTACGGCACCGACTTCGCGCAGAACCAGCACAGCCGCTGGTACGCCCACCAGCTCGACCCGAGCCTGCCGCATCCGCCGAACGGAACCCTGGCCGGCGGCCCGAACTCGGGGCTGCAGGACGACGTGGCGCAGGCCCGGCTGACCGGGCAGGTCGGCCAGTTCTGCTACGTCGACGACATCCACTCCTGGTCGACCAACGAGCTGACCATCAACTGGAACGCGCCTCTCGCCTGGATCGCCGCCTTCGCCGCCGAACTAGGGTGACCGTGTGCCCTTCTTCACCTCGCACGACGGTACGCGGCTGCACTTCGACGAGGTGGGTGACGGGCCACCCCTGCTGGTGCTGCCCGGTGGCCCCGGCACCGACGTACGGTATATCGGAGATCTCGGCGGCCTCGCCGCCGGCCGCCGTCTGATCCGGATGGACGCCCGGGCCGCGGGCCGTTCCGAGGTTCCCGGCGACCGCGCCGGCGTGTCGTTCGCCGAGCAGGCCCGCGACGTCGACCAGCTGCGCCGCTTCCTCGGGCTCCCCCGCCTGGATCTGCTCGCGCATTCGGCCGGGACGCTCACCGCGCAGGAGTACGCCGCGGCCCACCCCGGCCTGGTGCGCCGGATGGTGCTGGTCACGCCGGTCGGCCGGGCCGCCCGCGAACCGGACGCCGCGGAGCTGGCGGCGCTGCGGGCCTCCCGTGCCGGCGAGCCCTGGTACGAGGCGGCGGCCGCCGCCGATGCCGCCCTGCGAGCCGGCGGCCTCAGTCGCGAGGCCGAGGTGCTGGCGCGGGCCCGGATGGTGCCGTTCTCCTGGCACCGGTGGTCGGCGCAGCGCCGCCGGGCGGAGTACGTGCCGGGGCATGCCACCTCACTGCCGTGGCTGCGCGACGCGTTCTACACCGGATCGTCGAGCGAGCCGGACCGGCTGGCCCGGCTCGCGGCGACGCGGACACCGGTGCTGGTGATCGCCGGCGCCTCGGACGGCCTCATCGGCACCGCCCCGGCACGCCTGGTGGCGGCGACCTATCCGGACAGCCGCCTGGAGGTGATGCCCGAGGCCGGGCACCGGCCCTGGGCCGAGCAGCCCGATCGGTTCCGCACCCTGGTCGGCGACTTCCTGACTCTCCCGTAGACCCGCGTCCGAATTCGTCCGAACTTCCCCCACACCCGGGATCGGCGCCCAACACTCGACGCGGAGTCACTACGTGGAGACGAGGAGACCATGAGATTCACGAACGCCTGCACCGCTCTGGCCGTCCTGACCGCCGGCATCCTGGTCATCGGCAACCCGGCACAGGCGAGCGGCGCGACCGCCACGGCGGAATCGGCCGCGGCGAAAGCGGCGAAGAAGCCGCTGCGGGCCGAACGCCGCACGGACTTCGACGCGATCGCCTGCGGCACCTCGATCGAGCAGGGCGGCGACAGCACCATCATCACCCACTACCACTGCTCGGGTACGGATCTCGCGCTCGCCCTGACCGCCCGCAACAGCGACGGCAGTGTCGCCTTCACCTCGGAGTGCCAGCAGTTCCTGGCCGGTGAGGCGTGGTACTGGGAGATCACCCGCAGTCCCGTCTTCCTCTACCGCGTCGCGGGGTGTGCCTGAGCGGCGGTGACGGTCACTGCGCGATGTTCATGATCCGCCGGGGCTGCCGGTCGGTGAGGGGCCACGGCCGCCGGGACGGGGTGGGCACGCCGAGCGTGTCCAGCCGGTGCAGGATCACGCCCTCACGCAAGGCCCAGGGGCAGATCTGCAGCTCGCTGACGTCCAGCGCCCGCATCGCCGCCGTGGCCACCAGCGCGCCCGCCACGAGCTGGTGGGCGCGGCCGGGGCTGACGCCGTCGAGGGCGGCCAGGTCCTGCGCGGCCATCCGGCTGATGAAGCCGAACAGCTGGCGCAGCCCGGCGTCGGTGAGGGTGCGGCGGCTCCGCGGACCGGTGCCGGCCGGGGCGGCGTCGGCGAGCCGGGCCAGCGACCGGAAGGTCTTCGAGGTGCCGACGGCGAGATCGTACGGACCCGCCGCGCGGATCCGCCGGGCGACCGGCGCGAGGGCCGTGTCGAGGTCCGCGGCCAGCGCCTCGACGTCGCGGCGCGCGGGCGGGTCGCCGGGCAGCCGTTGCCGGGTGAGCCGTCCGGCCCCGAGCGGCAGCGACAGCGCCACGTCGGGGTCCTCGTCGCGGCCCACCGCCAGTTCCAGGGAGCCGCCACCGATGTCGAGCACCAGCAGTCGCCCGGCCGACCAGCCGTACCAGCGGCGGACCGCCAGGAAGGTGTAACGGGCCTCGTCCTCGCCGGACATCACCTGCAGGTCGACGCCGGTCTCGGCGCGCACCCGGGCCAGAACCGCCCCCGAGTTGTCCGCGTCGCGCAGCGCCGAGGTGGCGAAGGCCAGCAGCTCCTCGCACCCGGCGATCGCCGCGGCCGCCTTCGCCCGGGACACCGCGCGCACCAGCCGGCCGGCTCCGGCGTTCGTCAGCCGGCCCGCCTCCACCTGCTCGGCGAGCCGCAGCTGCGTCTTCTCCGAGCGCATGGGCTGGGGGTGGCCGCCCCGGTGCGCGTCGACCACGAGCAGATGCACGGTGTTCGATCCGACGTCCAGCACACCGAGCCGCATAGCACGACGTTAACGCGGAGGTATCAACCATCGATGGTCACTTCGGGGCGATTCACCGGGTGTTCAGGGACAGTTCGCCCGGTGCCCATGATCCGGCCGCCCCCTGGGTGAGCCCGCGATCTTCTATCCTGTGTCGATCGGCCAGGAGCGGGAGAAAAGGGGCGTGATCCGGAACCGATGCTGACCGACTGGCTCGACGACCTGCTCACCAAGTACCTGACGCTGACCGACGAGGTGCCCCGCGACGACCTGCTGGACTTCTCGGCCGGATCACTGCCGGCCGTCGGCGCTCTGCTGCTGGAGCGGTACGACGATCCCGAGCTGGTCCGCGACGACCCCGACGACGAGTTCGCCCCGGCCGTCGCCGCGTACCTGGGTGAGACGCTGCTGCGGGCGGCCGGCGGCCGCTGGGCCTGGCCGGACGACGAGCCGGTGGTGATCCCCGGCGACGGGCTCGACCTCAAGCCGGTGGCGCCGTTCGCGCTGATCGAGCAGGTCGTGGAGCAGGGCGGCGCGGCGCCGCTGACCTCGGTGTGGGAGCAGTGGACGGCGGCGGTCGCGCGGGCCGGCGCCCGCCCGGCCAAGGAACCGACCGAACTGGACTCGCTCACGCCGGTGGAGGACGCCGCCCACCTCGCGGCCTGGACCGGCGCCCGGACCGCGCGCTTCGGGGAGGCCACGCCGGAGTCGCTGGACCTGGTCGAGGAGGCCTTCCGCGCGGCCGGCCCGGACGATCCTGAGCTGTTCGCCGACGCGGTCTGGCACGTGGGTGAGGTGCTCCGGCGCCGCTTCGGCGGGCGGTGGACTCAGGACGCCCCCGGCCCGACCGACACGGACACGGTCTACCTGCGCCTGGTCGGCCCGGGCCGGGCAAGCATCACCCCGTCGCGGCTGCTGGCGGCGTCGCGGAGCCAGCCGGGACATTTGCGGAGATACTGCGCTTCCATAGATTGACGCGCGCCCATATCCTCGTGGAGGCCTCACGCCGATCACGGGGAGAACACAATGGTCATGGTGCGTCGCCGGCTGGCCGCCGGCCTGGCAGCCGCCCTGCTGTGCGGATCCGCGCTTCTCGGCGCGCCGGCCGGCGCGGCGCCGCCGTCGCCTCCGCCGCCGACCACGGCGTCGCCGAGCGAGCTCCGTGAGCCCACGGTCATCCCGGGCTCGTCCACCCGGGGTGCGGATGAGCCGACGGAGACGTTCGACTACCCCAGCTTCACGTACCTGGAGGGCATGATCCCGTGGGACTCGCCGCGGCTGTCCCTGGATGCGCTGAACGCCCTCTCGGCCGACAAGGAGGACTACGCGCTCGGCACCGTGAACCGGCTGCTGGTCACGTGGCGGGACGGGGCGAGCGGGCGGCGCAAGCTGAACACCAAGCTCGCGCGCGACTGGAAGAACCTCTCCGACGAGACGCGCCGGAAGAAGTCGGAGCAGTTCTGGAAGCAATGGGTCGAGGTCACCGTCACCAGGTGGGGCAACCACCTCATCTCCGGTGAGGGCCACGAGCTGTGGGTGGCCAGGCAGGCCGGCGCCGACCCGGATCAGGGCTGGGTGCACGACAAGAAGGTCGACGGCTCCTCCTCGAGGAAACGGCCCGACTGGCACAATCCACGGCCGACGAAACAGGTGATCAACGGCCAGCAGGTCCGGGTCGAGATCATCGAGTGCAAGTACAGCGACACCGTCGCCGAGATCAACGAACGCCAGCTCCAGAACTACACCGACGAGTTCGCGAAGAACGGCGGCGGCGGCCGGTTGATGATCGTCGTCTCGGACAACCCGGCCGCGGAGGGCTACGCCAAGAACGCCGCCGACGAGGACGCGAAGATCGCCAAGGAGAACGAGCGGATCGCCGAGCTGAACCAGACGCGGCCGGCCGGCCAGAAACTGCTGCCGATCGAGGTCTACTACCGGCCGGCCAAGGCCAATCCCGTCCCGAAACTGACCGGTGACGACGTCGACCCGCCCACCGACCCGGGCGGCGGCGTCGCCACCTCCCCGGACCCGCCGCCGAAGACCTCGCCGCCCGGCGCGCTCAACGCCGGGCAGGCGCAGGAGCCCAGCCCCGCCGCGGACGCGGTCGCCGGCTCGGTCGCCTCGCCCGAGGAGGCGGCGGAGAACGCGGCGATCGGGCAGGACGCCGACCAGGCCGCCGGCGTCGTGCCGGAGGAGGACGACGTGGCGCAGCGGCAGCAGCCGCTCGGTGGCGTCGACTTCGCCACGCTGGAACTGCGCTACATCGCCGACACCTATGACGGCGGGGTCGGTACCGGGCTGGACTACGCGTACCAGGTCGACCCGAAGCCGGGCGCGAAGGTCTCCTACGGCGGCCGGGACGCGGCCCAGCTCGCGGCCGACGCGTTCTTCACCTGGCTGGCGCTGCCGCCGGAGAGCTTCACCGTCAACCTGAACCCGGACGAGCCCAACCGGATCATCGAGGCGAAACTCGGCACCACCGACGCCGGGCGGGTGCTGCTGGAGGCCGACCTGGCGATGAAGAAGTCCGTCGCGAAGTTCATCCACCCGAACACCACCCGTGGCCTGGCGTTCTGGGAGTCGCTTCGCGGCGAGGCCAAGTGCGTGTCGATGCGCCAGTGGATCGTGCCGCGCCCGGCCGTGGTCCGCGAGGACGGCAACGCGCTGTTCATCGTGGACGCGCCGCTCGAGGTGAAGATGGAGACCGAGTACATCGCCACGGCCGGGGCCGGCGGGGCGAGCGGGTGCGCCGGCCAGTCGGATGCGGACACCGAGCACAACGAGGCGCTCTACCGGGAGAAGATCCTGCCGCAGGTGGAGAAGGCCGTCAACGAGGCCCCGGAGTACGCGGACCTGCGCCGCGTCTACGCCAGCCGGGTCGCGGCCGAGTGGTACCGGCAGCGCAGCAAGAGCAAGACCACCGCGTACGGCGACCTGATCGACTCCGGCGACGTGAGCGCCTGGCCGGCCCGGATCTCGTGGTCGCCGCGTGAGGTGTGGCAGCGCATGGTGAAGTCCTACAAGGAGGGCGAGTTCCGGGTCGAGCGCCGGACGCGCAAGGGCAACTACATCTACACCAACGTGTACGTCTACGGCGGCGTCGACTGGACGACCGTACCGAAGAAGGTGCTCAGCGGCGCGGAGCTGCTCTCCGCCCGGCCGGCGATCGCCGACACCGTGGCGACCGCGCGGAGGGTGCCGTTCGCCGAGAAGGGCACCGGCCTGACCTGGCTCGGCGGCAGCACCACGCAGCGCCCGGCCGCGCAGGCCCGCCCGGTGCCCGCCGCACCGTTCGGCAAACCGCACTTCTGGCTGCTGGCCGGGCTGCCGGTGCTGCTCTGGCTGCTGGCCGGGGCCTGGCTGCTGCGGCGTGCCCGGACCGGCGGCACGGGAGCGGCCCGATGACCGCGCCGCTGCACCGGCCGGCCGGCGTGCTCGGGGCCGCGTACCTGTTCTCCGGCGCCGCCGCGCTGTGGACCTCGGCCGCCTGCGCGTCGCTGTTCGCCATCCCCCACTACCAGCGCTACTACGGCGACCTGCGGGACAGCGCGGACGCCGCGCTGCTCGCCGGTCTGCTGACCGGCTCACTCGCGGGCGGCGCGCTGCTGCTCGCCGGCCTGGCGCTGCTGCTGGCCCAGCTCGACCTGCGCGGACGCTCCGGCGCGCGGGCGATGACGTACGTGGTGGCGGCGGCCGCGGTCGCGATGTCGGTCACGATCCTGGTGCTCGACCTGTTCGCCGTGATCTCGTGGCACCGCTGGCTGATGGCCGGCGCCGCGCTGCTGACGCTCGGGCTGGTGGTGGGCGTCGGGGTGCTGCTCGCCCTGCCGTCCTCGCGCGCCTACTTCCGGCAGGCCGGGCAGGAGCGGGCGGAGCGGGCCGCCCGCGCCCGCCTGGCCCGGCAGCATCAGGCCATGCCGCATCCGGGCGCTCACCCCTGGCCCGGCGGCTATCCACCGGTGCCGCCGGGTGGCTATCCGCCCGCACCACCGCCCCCGCCGCCCCCGCCGCCGAGGTTCGACGCGCACTGACCGGTCGCGGCCGGTTGACCAGCGCCCAGATATCGCCTCAGCGGATTTGCCGATACCGCAACCGGCCACAGTGGAAGCGCGACCGGCCCTCCGGGACCACCTGATCGGCCCATGCGTGGCGTCAAGAACGCGCGTTAAGTTCCGGGCAACGCGCTTCACGGGACACGGAACATCCATCGATCCATTCACCCGGGGGGACCATGCGCAACAATCTTCGCCGAGGGGCTGTCGGCGTCGTTTCCGCAGCCACGGCCCTGGCACTTCTTCTTGCTCAACCGACGCCAGCCGGCGCCACCTCGCTCGATGACGTCTTCGCCAAGATCCTGGTCAAGCAGGTCAGCGGCGCGAAAGCCAAGGGACATCTCGACGCCCTGCAGGCGATCGCCGACGCCAACGGCGGCAACCGCGCGGCCGGGACGTCCGGCTACGCCGCATCCCGCGACTACGTCGCGAACAAGCTGCGCCGGGCCGGCTACAAGGTCACGCTCGACCCGATCAACTTCGTCGAGTCGTGGACGGAGAACAGCCCGCCCACGCTGAACCAGACCGCGCCGAACAGCAAGGCCTACGTTCCCGGCACCGACTTCGTCACCTTCCAGCCCTCTCCCGCCGGCGACGTGACCGCGCAGGTGCAGGGTGTCGACCTCACCCTGCCGCCGACCCCGACTCCGACCTCGACCAGCGGATGCGAGACCGCCGACTTCAACGGCTTCGTCCCCGGCCGGATCGCGCTCATCCAGCGCGGCACCTGCGGGTTCGCGACCAAGGTGCGCAACGCCGGATTCGCCGGCGCCTCCGGGATCATCATCTTCAACGAGGGCCAGCCCGGGCGCACCGACCCGTACCCGCTCGACATCGGCGAGTGGCGCGCCGGCATCCCGATGGTCTTCGCCAGCTTCGCCGTCGGCAACGAACTCGCCGCCACCCCCGGAACCACGGTCCGGCTCAAGGTCGACTCCACCCTGACGCTCGGCACCGACCACAACGTGATCGCCGAGACCCGGCTGGGCAACCCGAAGAACGTCGTGATGGTCGGCGCCCACCTCGACAGCGTGCCCGAGGGCCCCGGCATCAACGACAACGGCTCCGGCACCGCCGCGATCCTCGAGACCGCCCTGCAGATGCGGCACTTCCCGGTGAAGAACAAGGTCCGCTTCGCGTTCTGGGCCGCCGAGGAGATCGGCCTGCTCGGCTCCGACCAGTACGTCGAGGGCCTGTCCGCCGCCGAGCGCGACCGGATCAAGCTGTACCTGAACTTCGACATGGTGGCCTCACCCAACTACGCCTACAAGCTCTACGACGGCGACAACTCCGACGCGGTGGGCTCGCCGGCCGGACCGCCCGGCTCCGCGCAGATCGAGCAGCAGCTCGAGGCCTTCTTCGATCGCCGCGGCCTGGCCACCGTCGGCACCGACTTCGACGGCCGCTCCGACTACGGCCCGTTCATCGCGGTCGGCATTCCCGCCGGCGGCATCTTCACCGGCGCCGAGGGCATCAAGACCGCGGAGGAGCAGGCTCTGTTCGGCGGCACCGCGGGCGTCGCCTACGACATCTGTTACCACCAGGCCTGCGACACCCTCGACAACGTCAACCTGACCGCGCTCGACGTGAACGCGGACGCCATCGCCGACTCGACGGCCCGATTCGCCTTCAACACCACCGCCATCCCCTGACCGAGAAGTAGGCGCCAAGGCCTCCGATGGTGAACCATCGGAGGCCTTGGCGTCTCGCGTCCCACTTTCGCCCGATGCTGTAAAAGTTATCGACATCTATCCAAAAGCATGGACAAGACCGACCAGAAGTTCCTACGGTGAGCACCAGTCGTTCCATCGATTTCCAACGATGGGGGTGCCGATGACGGCGACCGGTGTGTGGCTGATCGGGGCCCGCGGATCCGTGGCGGTGACCAGCGTGGTGGGGGCTCTCACCCTGCGCGCCGGGCTCGCCGAGCCGCTGGGCTGCGTCACCGAGCTGCCCGAACTCTCCAGCCCGGCGGTGCCGGGCCTGGCCGACCTGACGTTCGGCGGCCATGACATCAGCGACGTCACCCTGGACAAGAAGGTGGAGAGCCTCGTCGCCGCCGGGGTGCTGCCGGTCCGGGCCGCGGAGGCGGTCGGCGCCGACCTGGCCGCGGTGCAACGTGAGCTGCGACCGGCGCCCGACGCCGGCACCCAGCTCGAGGGAGCTCGGTTGATCGCCGCGGACATCGACGACTTCCGCCGCCGGCGGGGCCTGGAGCGGGTCGTCGTGGTCAACGTGTCCTCGACCGAGCCGGCCGTCGCCGCCCACCCCGCCCATCAGAGCCTGACCCTGCTGGAGGAGTCGCTGGCCGGGCCGGGCCGGGTTCTGCCGCCGAGCTCCCTCTACGCGTACGCCGCCTTCCAGGCCGGCTGTGCCTACGTCGACTTCACCCCGTCGACCGGCGCGCGGCTGCCGGCGCTGGCGCAACTGGCGGCCCGCACCGGCTCGCCGTGGGCCGGGCACGACGGCAAGACCGGTGAGACGCTCGTCAAGTCGGTGCTGGCGCCCATGTTCGCCATGCGGCACCTGCGGGTGCGCACCTGGTCCGGCACGAATCTGCTGGGCGGCGGCGACGGCGCCAACCTGGCCGACCCGGCGGCGAACGCCGCCAAGGCCGGCAGCAAGCAGCGCGTGCTGGCCGAGACCCTCGGCTACCAGCCGCAGGGCAGCAGCCACATCGAGTACGTGGACGACCTCGGCGACTTCAAGACCGCCTGGGACCTGATCACCTTCAGCGGCTTCCTGGGCACCTCGATGCGGATGGAGTTCTCCTGGCACGGCTGCGACTCGGCCCTCGCCGCCCCGCTCGTGCTCGATCTGGCCCGGCTCACCGCCGCCGCGCACGCGGCCGGGCGCAGTGGGCCGCTCACCGACCTGGCGTTCTTCTTCAAGGACCCGGTCGGCGAGGTGCCGCACGCCCTGGCCGACCAGTGGGCCGCGCTGGTCGCCTTCGTGCGAGGCCTGCATGCGGCTTCGTGACCTGGCCGAACTGGTTCGCGCCCCGGCCGCCCTGTCGGTCCCGGGGGACGCCGTGGCCGGCGCCGCGGCCTCCGGGACGCTGGGCCGCGCGACCCCGGCGCTGGCGGCCGCCTCGGTCTGCCTCTACTGGGGTGGGATGGCCGCCAACGACTGGGCCGATCGTGACCTCGACGCCCGCGAACGCCCGGAACGGCCGATCCCGTCCGGCCGGGTCAGCCCGGGGCACGCCTGGCTCACCGCGGCGGGCCTGACCGGCGCCGGCGTCCTGATCGCCGGGCTGGCCGGCGGCCGGCGCGGCGCCGCGGTCGCGGTTCCCCTCGCCGCAGCGGTGTGGGCCTACGACCTGTGGGCCAAGAACACGGCGGCCGGCCCGGCCGTCATGGCCGCCTGCCGCGGGCTCGACGTGCTGCTCGGCGCGAGCGGCGGCCGGGTGCGCCGGGCGGTCCCGGCCGCGCTGACCGTCGCGGCACATACCTACACGGTCACCGCACTGTCCCGCCACGAGGTGTCCGGCGCGAGACCCGCACTGCCGGCCGCGACCCTGGCCGGCACGCTCGCGCTGGCCGCCGTCACGGCCGGCCGGCGCGCTGGGGCGGCCGGTCAGGGATCGGCCGGCCCGGTATTCACCGGATCAGTACCGGCCACGCCCGGACCGGCCACAGCAGGACCGGCCGCGCTGCTGGCCGCCTGGTATGCGACCGGCTACGGCGCCGCTCAGGTCCGGGCGATCGCCGACCCCGCTGCCGGCCGGGTGCGCGCGGCGGTCGGC
>NZ_JBEZZB010000013.1:0-96219 GCF_040638955.1 Actinoplanes sp. NPDC024001 | reverse complement strand
TCGGCGTGCATCCCGGCCCGGTTCAGCAGCTGGGGCCAGAGCAGCTCGTCCTCGGGGGGCCGCCACCGAGCCTGACGCCCGCTCAGGCGCCGCGATGCCCGAGCGGGTGGGCCGCCACCGGGCCTGACGCCCGCTCAGGCGCCGCGCGCCGCGACGCCCGAGCGAGTGGGCCGCCACCGGGCCTGACGCGCGCTCAGGCGGCGCGGGGGACGACGACGACCGGGCGGCAGGCGCGGCGCAGCAGCCGCGTGGAGACCCCGCCGAGCAGGACCCGGCGGGCCGGGCCGTAGCCGCGGGAGCCGCAGAACAGCACGTCCACCTCGGCCAGGTCGGCCAGCGTCTCCACCACGTCGCCGGAACGCAGCTCCCAGTCGGCCCGGACGCCGGGCACCGACTCGGCGGCCTTGCGCAGCGCTTCCTCGTACGTCTCGCGGGCGGTGTCCAGGAAGGCCCGCTCGGCGTCGTCGCCGAGCAGGAACGGCACCGCGGCGTCGCCGCGAGCGACGACCGTGACCAGCAGCAGCGGGCTTCCGGTACGCCGGGCCAGCCGGGCCGCCTCGTCGAGCGCGGCCCGCCCGTCGGGGGTGTCCACGTAGGCCACGCCGATCCGGCCGAGCGCGCCGGGCTCGTGGGGCATCCCGGCCGGGGCGATCGCGACCGGGCAGACGCTGCCGGCCAGCAGCCGCTCCGCCGTGCTGCCGGCGAACAGCCGCGCGGCCGGCCCGGACGAGCTGGAGCCCACCACCAGCAGCGCGGCGCCGACCTGCTCGGCCAGGTCGTGCAGGCCGTGCGCGGCGGAGCTGGAGGCGAGCACCCGGTACTCCACGCCGGTCGGGTCGCCGAGCGTGGCGCGGGCGCCGGCCAGCACCTCCTCGGCGGCCCGGTGCCGGTCGGCGATCCACTCGGCGTCGATCCGGCCGGAGCCGAGCGCCGACGGCGCCGGGTGGACCGCCGAGACGATCAGCGGAACCTCCAGCAGCCGGGCGGCCCAGCTGCCCAGGGCGAGCGCGTCGGCGGCGGCCGGGCCGTGGTCGACGCCCACCACGACCGGGCCGGTGGGCGGGGCGGTCACGGCTTGCCTCCGTCCCCGTCCGGCCGCGGCTCGTCGGGACGGCTGGCCGGCACCGCGTCGGACGACTGGCGCAGGCGTGAGTGGCGGTAGCCGTAGACGGCGTAGATCACTATGCCGAGCGCCAGCCAGCCGATGAACCGGATCCAGGTGTCCAGCGGCAGGTCGGCCATCAGATAGACGGCGAAGACGATCCCGATGATCGGGAGCAGCGGCGACCACGGCACCCGGTACGGCCGCGGCATGTCCGGCCGGGTCCGGCGCAGCACGATCACCCCGATGTTCACCAGGACGAACGCGAACAGGGTGCCGATGTTGACCAGCTCCACGATGGTGCCCAGCGGGACCAGGGCGGCCAGCACCGAGATCAGTAGACCGAGAATGATCGTGAGGCGGGCCGGGGTGCCGTACCGCTGGTTGACGGTGGCCAGGCGGCGCGGCATCAGGCCGTCGCGGCACATGGCGAAGAAGATGCGGGTCTGGCCGTAGAAGATCACCAGAACCACGCTGGTGATCGCGACGACCGCGCCGAGGGCCAGGATCGCCGCCGCCCAGTTGAGCCCGGCGCCCTCGTCGAGGGCGGTGGCCAGCGGCGCGTCGCTCCCGGACATCTGCTCCGGAGTGGCGATGCCGATCGCGCCGGTCACCGTCAGCACGTAGAACACCGTGCAGATCAGCAGCGAGCCGATGATCGCCAGCGGCAGGTCCTTGGCCGGGTTGCGGGCCTCCTCGCTGCCGGTGGAGACCGCGTCGAACCCGATGTAGGCGAAGAAGATGATCGCCGCCGCCGCGGTCACCCCGTCCACACCGGCCGGGGCGAACGGCGTGAAGTTGCCGGTGCTGAAGTTCGCGAACGCCACCACGATGAAGAAGATCAGCACGGCCAGCTTGACGACCACCATGATCAGGTTGACCCGGGCGCTCTCGGTCACGCCGCGGACCAGCAGGAACGTGATCGCCAGGACCACCAGCACGGCCGGCAGGTTGAAGACGCCGCCGTCCTCGGGTGACGTCGCGATCGCGTCCGGCAGGGCCACGCCGAACGCCGCGTCCAGGAAGGCGTTGAGGTTGCCGCCCCAGCCGACCGCGATCGCGGCCACCGACACCCCGTACTCCAGGATCAGGTCCCAGCCGATGATCCAGGCGACCAGTTCGCCGAGGGTGGCGTACGCGTACGTGTACGCGCTGCCGGACACCGGGATCGACGAGGACAGCTCGGCGTAGGAGAGCGCCGAGAAGGCGCAGGCCACGGCCGCCAGCACGAACGACAGGATGACCGCAGGCCCGGCGATCGCCGACCCCTCGCCGATCACCACGAAGATGCCGGTGCCGATGATGGCGCCGACGCCCATCGCGGTCAGCTGGGTGGCGCTGACCGCCCGTTTGAGCTCGGTCCCCGTCTCGTGTGTCTCGGTGACCAGTGATCCGACGTCGCGGATCGCGAAGATCCCGGCCCGCTTACCCGGTCCGGCCATGGCGCGCCTCCCCCCGGGGCGGCCGCGTCGCCGCCGTTCTGACACCGTGGCCGAGGCGTGCCGGGCGCCGCAAGATGATCGGCGCGATGCGCCGAAACCGGTCGTCCGAGTTGCCGAGCCGGGAGAACAGTGGGAGAAAACCCGTTCGGCGTACGCCCTGTGCGCTGGACGCACGGAACCGCGCGGCAGCCTGCGAGGTGCGTGTCGACAGTTGTACGGTGAGGCGAACGGGCAGGTCGCCCGGCTCGGAGGGCGTGATGGGCGAGGCCGTGATGACCACACGGCGGCAGGCCGACGGCGGGATCGTCGTCGAGGTCCGCGGCAGTCTGGACGCGGCGACCGTCGACGCATTGCGGACAGCGCTGCTCGACACACTGCAGCGGGAGCGACCCGCTCTGATGATCGTGGACCTGACGTTCGTGACGTTCATGGACTCGATGGGGATCGGCACGCTGGTCGCCGGTTACGAGGCGGCCCGCGACATCGGCGCCCGGTTCGTGCTGCGCAACCCGAGCGAGTTCGTCCACCGGCAGCTGCGGGTCACCGGGCTGGCCGAGCTGTTCGGGCTGCCGCCGGGCTCGGCGTCGGCGCGCAGTTACACCGTCTGAGCCGGCACTCGCCGGGAGGCGGTCACCGGGAAGTGGATCGGGCCGCGGATGATCCCCGCGTTGCGGCGGCGCACCGTGCCGGCCCGGGCCAGGCCGGGCATCCGCTCGGCCAGCATGCGCAGCGCGATCACCGCCTCCAGCCGGGCCAGCGGCGCGCCCACGCAGTAGTGGATGCCGCTGGAGAAGGCGAGGTGGTCGGCCTCCGGGGTGCGGTGGATGTCGAACCGGTCGGGATGCGAGTAGACCTCCGGGTCCCGGTTCGCCGCGGCCAGCAGCGTCACCACGAACTGGCCGCGCCGCACCGTACGCCCGGCCAGCTCGACCTCCTCGACGGCGCACCGCGCCGTGCGCTGCACGGGTGGATCCCAGCGCAGCGTCTCCTCGACCGCGGCCTCGGCGAGGCCGGCCGGGTCGGCGCGCAGCGCCGCCCACTGCTCCGGGTGATCGAGCAGCGCGTTGACCGCGTTGCCGATCAGGTTGACCGTGGTCTCGAAACCGGCCACCAGCAGCAGCCGGCACATCGGCAGCAGCTCGTGCGATCGGATCTGATCGCCCTCGGCGGTCAGGATCCGGCTCACCAGGTCGGTGGCCGACTCGGTGTCGGCCGGCTCCCGGCGGCGCAGCACGAAGAGCCTGGCGAAGACGTCGTCCAGCTCATCGCTGGCGGCCTTGAGCCGGGCGCCGTGCCGCAGCGACCGGATGCCGTCCAGGGCGCTGCCGATCGTCGCGCCGTGCCGGGCGAACCGGTCGGCGTCCGCGTCCGGCACACCCAGCAGGTCGGTGATCACCGTGATCGGCAGCGGCGCGGCGAACTCGCTGACCAGGTCGAAGCTGCCCTTCGCCGCGGCCGCGTCGAGCAGCTCGCCGACGCGCTGCTCGATCCGGCCGGCGTAGTCGGCCATCCGCCGCGGGCTGAACGCCGGCTGGGCGAGGCGGCGCAGCCGGGTGTGGTCGGGCGGATCCCGGTCCAGGAACGACATGTCGACCTGCTGATCCGGCGTTGCCCGGCCGGTCAGCTCCGCGGCGCGCACGCCGAACCGCCGGTCCCGCAGCACGGTGTTGCAGACCCGGTGGCTCGGCGTCACGAAGTTGCCCAGGCGGGTGGGGACCAGGTCCCCGCCCGCCCGGATCCGCTCATACATCAGGTACGGGTCGTGGCGGCCCGGTCTGAGCTGCAGCAGGGCCATCGGGTCCCGCCGCACGTATCCGTGAAACATGAAGTCCAGCCGCCGGGCGTACAGCGCCGCGGCGAATCGCAGAGCCCGCACACCCGGCAGCTTAGGACCGTCAGTCCACTTCGGCCACGTAGGAACTCAGCCAGGCCAGCGCCGCGTTCCAGTTGATCGTCAGTTCGTTGGTGGACCAGGACTGGATGTCGTCGATGTAGCAGAACTGCCCGACACAGCCGGCCAGCTTCTGCTGGGCGACCGGGTCCTGGATGGACGAGTTCGGACCGCCGGACAGGGTGCCGGCCGGCGGGTGCGGCAGCGACGGGTCGAGCTGCGCGGCGTACCAGCGGCTGTGCTGGTTCTGCGAGCTGACCTCGCCGTACCCGGTGACGTAGGAGATGTTGAGCGCGTTGCGGCCGAACAGGTAGTCCATGCCGGTGAGCACGCCGTTGCGGTAGCGGTCGAGGCCGGTCAGCTTGTGCGCCGAGGCGAGCACCACCAGGTTGTTGGCGATGATGCTGCTGGAACCCCAGTCCCACACGTTGTTGGTGGGCGCGTAGGCGACGCCGTAGCCGTGGCCGCGCTGGACCGCCAGGTACTCCTCGGCGCCCTTGACCACCTGGGCCTGCACCAGCAGGCGGCCCGGCAGCTTGTTCGGCAGCAGGGCGAGGTCGATCTTGGCCGCGGCAGCGGTGGCCGCCCAGTCGAAGGCGACCGGGCCGAACACGTCGGCCTTGTGCTCCGGCGAGTTGAGCACGTCGGTCGCGTACTGCTTCTCGCCGGTGGTCAGGAACAGCTCGGCGGCCGCCCAGTAGAACTCGTCGGTCACCTTGTCGTCGTTGTAGGCGCCACCGCCGACACCGTCGGTCACCGGTGCGTACCGCGCGGGGTTGGCCTTGGCGGCGACGTAGGCGGTGCGCGCGGCGGCCAGCGCCCGCGCGGCGAAGGCCGCGTCGAACGGCTTGTAGATCCGCGCGGCCTGCGCCGCGGTCGCGGCCAGGTTCAGCGTCGCCGCGGTGGAGACCGGGTGCAGCTCGCGCGGTTGCGGGTCCAGGTGCGGCAGCAGCGGCAGGCCGGTCCAGGCCGCGTCATGGATCTTGTGATGGGCCATGCCGGCGTACGGCTTGCCGGCCGGAACCTGCATGCTCAGGAGGAAGTCCAGCTCCCACCGGGCCTCGTCGAGCAGGTCCGGGGTGGTGTTCCCGCTCTCCGGGATGGTCAGGTTCAGCGTGCGGGAGCCGCGGTTGTGCTCGTACTCGCTGAGCAGGCCCCAGACCGAGATGCCGCCGTTGACCACGTACTTGCCGTGGTCGCCCGCGTCGTACCAGCCGCCGCGCACGTCCAGGGTGTAGTCGCAGACACCGGGCTGGCAGGGGACGTTGCCGTCACCCTGGTTCGGGGCGACGTCGACGTGACCGGCCGGGCGGGCGTACCCGGGGCGCAGGTCGTCGCGGATCTCGATGCCGGAGCGCTGCGTGTAGTAGAGCTTCAGTGCGTCGGTGCGCAGCTTGTCGTAGGCGTTGCCGCCGATGTCGAAGGGCCGGGAGGTATCGCCGTCAGCGGTCAGGGTGAAGCCGGTGCCGGCGCGCTTGTACCTCCCGAAGTCGATCGTGTGCACGTTCTGGCCGGACGAGACGTCGACGCCGTGCGGCTTGGTGCTGCCTTTCGCTACGGTCTTGCCTGCTTTGTCCTTCAGCTCCCACGGCAGGGCGGTGGTCTTCTCGGTGACCACGGTGGCGCCCTTCGGGCCGTTCTTCACGTAGGCGACCTGGTTGACTCTCACCCTGGGGCCGGTGTCAGGCTCGTACTGCTCGGGCGGGACGCCGCCGACGAGGGAGACGTTGTCGACGCAGAAGCGCCACGGGTCGGGGCTGCCACCGACCTGGAAGGCGACCTGCCCCTGCGCGGTGGAGGTGTTCGCGGTGAACGTGTACTCGTAATGCGTCAGGTCGCCGAGGACCGGCGACTGCTCGAAATAGGTGTCGTAGGGCGCGACCGAGAGACCCGTGACCGCCCGGACCACGTGGCCGGCGGTGCCGCTCGCGTCGAAGCTGAACCGGTAGGACTCGCCGGCGACCAGATCGATGTCGTTCTGGCCGATCGCGACGTCCCAGCGGTTGGTGGTGCCGCCCGGCACGTCCAGGCAGGCCTGCCCGTCCGTCAGGGTGATCGGCACGCCGGCGGTGGACCAGAACGGGTCGGCGGTGCTGTCGAAGCCGCCGTTGACGACCTGCTCGACCTCGTCGGCCTGAGCGGGCGCGGCGACGCCGAGCGTGAGGAGGAGTGTGGCTGTTCCTATTTTTAGGGAGCGCTCCCATAGAGGCATGCAGACATATTGATTGCGGGTGTGTTACCGCGTCAACGCCCTTGGTCGCGGATCCAGGCGTCGATCAAGCCACCGAAGTGAGCGAGGAACTTCTCGTGCTCGTGCACCGGATACATCGCCCGGACAGTCTCACGCAGCAGCGACCGGAACTCCTCGGAGATCACCCAGTCGTAGACGATCTCGTCGACGTTGCTCAGGTGCTTCGCGCAGAACTCCTGGTAACGGTCCACCTCGAAGTAGTCGTCGGCCAGCTTGCGGTACGCGGACAGCTTGTCGGCGTACGACAGGCCCGGCTCGTCGGCGATCGTGAAGTACTCCGACGTGTCGGTGTCCAGCCGCGCCCTGCGGCCGGTGACCACGCAGTAGACGGTCCAGCGCAGCAGCGCGGTCATCGCCCACGGGAAGTAGTAGTGCAGCGAGGTCAGCGCCACGTCCGGGCAGGCGTTGGCGTAATCGATCGGGTGCACCTGGTCGCCGCGGACCAGCGACTCGCAGGAGTTGAACTCCCAGCGGAAGAAGGCGTTGATCAGGCGGGAGATCGTCACCACCTCGTCGCCGGCCGACGCCGACAGGAAACCGTGGTCCACCTCGTAACGGGCGTGCATCGGCTGGTCCGGGCGGAACTTCATCACCATCGTCTCCGGGCCGATGCTCAGGCTCCGGGCGAAGACGTCGTAATCCTCGACCGACGCCTGAAGGTGCATCAGCCGCTCACCGGACGCGTCGTACGCGGCGTGCAGCTCGTCGGCGTTGCGGATCCGGGAGACGCCGACCCAGGCGCCGCCGTCGTAAGGCTTCATGTAGAGCGGGTAACCGACCGACGCGGCCGTCGCCTCCAGATCGAACGGCCGGTTGTACCGGGCCGCGGTGTAAGCCCAGCGCGAGTTCTCCAGGGGGTTCTTGAACGGCACCAGCACCGTCTCCGGCACCTTCAGCCCGAGCCGCATCATCGCGCAGTAAGCGGCGTGCTTCTCCATCGACTGGAAGGTGAACGGGCTGTTCAGCAGGTACACGTCGTCCATCAGCGCGATCTTCTTGAGCCACTCGCGCGGGTGGTAGTACCAGTGCGCCAGGCGGTCGATCACCAGGTCGTGGCGGGGCCGGTCACGCAGGTTGAAGGGCTCGATCGTGACGCGGACCGACAGCGACCGGTGGGTGCGGCCGTCCGGCCCGGACACGGTGCCCAGCCGGCGCAGCAGCGCCTCATAGGCGCGTGGCCAGTCGTCCTCGGTGCCCAGCAGCAATCCGATGGTGTGCTCGACGTCGGCCACAGCCGCCTCCCTTGGTCAGATCAGTTCGGCCACACCTGCCGCAGCAGTGAGGTCAGATGCGGGTCCAGGGCATCCCGCCAGCCCACCCACGTGTGCGCGTCCGGGTTCTCGGCGTGCGTGATCGGATACCCCTGTTTCGCCAGGGCATCCACCATGTCGCGGTTGTTCGCCAGGTTCTCCTCGGCGGCGCCGCACGTCATCGCCGCCGGGACGGCCGGGCCGCGGCGCGCCCGCAGGGTCCGGGCGGTGAACCGGACGATCCGCCGCCAGTGCTCGAAACCGGACTCCTGGCTGTCATGACGGGGCTGGAAGAAACTGCCGGACTGCAGGAACAGCCCGGCGAAACCGGCCGGATGCCGGCGCTGCGTGTGCAGCATGGCGAGCGCGCCCAGACTGGCCCCGGCGCCGATCACCGGGCCGCCGTCCAGGCCGGCACGCAGGCGCGGAATGATCTCCCCGGCCAGCGCCAGGGCGTAAGCGCGCGACGCCGAGTACCACTGCAGGCGGTCCCCGGCCGGCAGCAGCACCAGGTGGTACGGCGCGAGCCGCCCGGCGCCGATCATCCCGGCGGTGTAGCGGCCCAGCTCGCCGAACCGGTCGTAATCGGGGCCGTCGTGCGCCACCAGGACCCGGCCGGTCGGCTCGCCGGGGGACCAGATCCGCACGCTCAGCTCGGTCCGCAGCCGGCGGACCGGCAGCCGCACGGTCCGCCAGGCGCCGGGCGCGGGCGGCAGCTCCCGCCAGGAGGGCGCCCGGTAACCGGGGCAGAGCAGCACCGACGAATCACCGAAACCGCCGGGCGCGCGTTCCGGGTTCGCCGGATCGCAGACCGTCTCCGACGTGCCGTCGGCGTGCCGCAGCTCCAGCCGGTACTCCAGGCGCTGCAGCGGTGGCGTCCGGTGCCGCAGCTCCCAGAACCCGCCGTCGGCGAAGGTGAGATCGGCGCGGAAGGCGGAGCTGAGCACCCGGACCCCGGCCAGCTTCCGGGCGGGATCCGGGTAACGGAACGAGAGCGTGGCGCCCTCCCACCGTGCCCCGCCCGCACCCGCCATGAACGCACCCTAACGCCGCGCCCGGCCACCCGCCCGGTATGCGCCGCCTCAGCCGAGCGCCGCGAGGAAGCGGGACACGAAACGGGCCCGCAGGTCCGAGGTCTCCAGGTTGTCGGCCGGCCACCACGGGCAGGCGACGTGCACGGCGACGACCCGGCCGGTCGCCAGCAGACGGCCGGCGGCGGCGAGCACGTCGTCCAGCGACGGTCCGCCCGGCGCGGGGAAACGCAGGCCCGGCAGCTCGCCGGGATCGACGACGTCGGCGTCGAGGTGCAGCAGGAACTCGCCGGACGGGGTGGTCGCGGCGGTCACCTCCGGCACGGTGACCCGGCGGACCGCGCCGGTCGCCAGGTAATCGGCCTCGGCCGGATCGGTGTCCCGGGCGTCCACCAGGACGGCTCGCTCCGTCGGCACCGGGCGGAGTCCGAAAAGGCCCGCGTACCGCTCCGGGTGCGCGCCGGTGACCAGCCGCAGCGACAGTCCGCCGAGATAGCCGGAGGTGGTGGTCTGCAGGGTGTGCAGGTCGGCGTGCGCGTCGAACCAGACGACTCCCGGGTCCCGGCCGGCCCGCTGCAGCCCGGCCAGGACCCCACCGGCGACCAGGCAGTCGCCGGAGAAGACCGCCGGTGGGGAACCGCCCGCGGCCGAGGCGGCCACCGCCGACGCCACCGCCTCCTGCACGGCCGCGATCCGCCGCCACGAGTCCGCGGCGGACGACGGCGCGCTGACGGTGACCGCCGCCCGCACCGGGACGTCACCCGGCGGCAGCGGCTGATCTTGGTGGTACGGCACCATAATGATCGTCACGCCGCCCAGACTGGCACGATGGACGGCATGGCGCTGCCCCCGGACAGTCACGTGCACAGCGAGTGGTCCTGGGACGCGCCGCTCGGCTCGATGGAACGCACCTGCGCCCGCGCGGTCGAGATCGGCCTGCCGGCGATCGCGTTCACCGAGCACGTCGACCACACCGCGTGGCCGGCGCCGGTCGACGGTCCCTACGCGAACGAGCGGATCACCGCCCACGCCGACGCGGCCGGGCTGTTCACCCCGCCGGCCTTCGACGCCGCCGGATACCTGGCCGCGGTCGAGCGCTGCCGCGACCGCTTCCCCGGGCTGCACATCCTCACCGGCCTGGAGATGGGCGAACCGCACCGGCACACCGCCGAACTCGCGGCGATCCTCGCCACCGGCCGCTTCGACCGGGTGCTCGGCTCGCTGCACTGCCTCGCCGACGGCGACCACTACGCGGAGCCGTGGGGCATCTTCCCGCACCGCGACCCCACCGAGGTGGTCCGCACCTATCTGGCCGAGGTGATCCGGCTGGTCGAGACCGCCGACAACTTCGCCGTGCTGGCGCACATCGACTACCCGGTCCGCTTCTGGCCCACCCCGCCCTTCGCCCCGGCCGCCTTCGAGGACGAGTTCCGCGCGGCCCTGCGCGCGACTGCCCGCTCCGGCCGGGCGCTGGAGATCAACACCCGGCTGCCGCTGCACGAGACGCTCCTCGGCTGGTGGCGCGACGAAGGCGGCCTGGCAGTCACCTTCGGCAGCGACGCCCACCTGCCCGGCGCGGTCGGCCACGGCTTCCGCGAGGCCGCCGCGATGGCCGACGCCTACGGCTTCCGGCCCGGCGCCACCCCCTACGACTTCTGGCGCCGCTCGGCATGAAACTCACGCTGGTCAGCTTTTGAGGTACGCGTTCTGCGAAGCTCGGTGCCACCCGCGCGATCACCCAGCCACTCCAGGCCCCACCGCGACCGCCGGGCGTAAGCACCGGCCGAGCCGCCAGATCCGCGCCCCGGCCGGGCAGTCCCGTCGCCAAGCCGGGCACACCCTCGCGGCCCGCACCCGCCGGCCGCGGCCGGGCAGTAGGCCACCTCCGCGCCGGTATCGCCCGCCCTCCGGCGGCCCGCAGCCGGTGCGGCGCTCACTGCTCACCGTTCCGGCGCCCGCCGCGCACCTGGCCATTGCCGGGACTTCGGTGGGAACCTGCTCAAGCCCGGCGGTCGCGGTGGGGCCTGGAGTGGCTGGGGGATCGCGCGGGTAGCACGGGGCTTCGGAGAACGCGTACCTCTGGGTGGGTTTTAAGGTCTTTTCATGCGTATGCGGATCGAGGGGCATGACCTGCCGGGCCGGGCCGGCGCCCCGCAGGCTGAGCAGCTGCGGCTCGGTGGGGTGCATGTGGGTGTGCAGCGCAAGAGCGAGGTCGTCGAGCGGGTGCCGGTGCACGCGGAGCGGGCTGTCTGGGAGTTCGAGGTCGCTACCCGTGAGGTGGACGGGCTGGTCGATGTGGGCGGGCCGTGGGTGCACGGGCGGCCGGGGGCTCGCTTCCTCTATCTGAGCTGGGGCGCGGTGGACGGGGAGGAGTTCGCGATGTTCCGGCGGGCGAAGCTGCTGTTCGGCGACATTCCGGGGGCGCTGCTGCGCGAGGCCGCCGCGGGCCGGGGTGTGCTGGTGGGGCGGCTCGGCTTGACCGATGCCGATGGTGGTCCGCGTTGTGCCCGGGTGCGGCCGCCGGATCTCGCCTGGACGCTGGAGTGACCGCTCCCCGGCTGGTGGCCGCAGACCGCCGGCTCGCCACGGCCCTCGGCGGTGGCTGAGCAGGGCGTTCGGGAAAGTGTCAGAGGGGCGGCCTAGAGTCGGCGACGTGCTGAACCACCGTGGCTTGCCAGTTCACCGCCCCGTTTCGCCGGTTGGCGCCGGGCGGTGGCGGTCGTGAGCGCGCTGGTCGCGGTGGCGGCCGACGAGGTTCGGGTGCTGCACGGGTTCCTCGGGCCGGGTGGCGTGATCGGGCTGTGGGCCGAGACCGATGCGGAGCCGGGGGCGGTGGCGGGGCGACGGCGTGGCGCCGTGCCGGAGCATCCGTTCGCGGTGCCCGCTGAGGGGCTGCCGGCGGGGGAGACGTCGCGGTCGGCCGCGCTGATGCTGCCGTCCACCGGGGCCGGCCCGCTGCCGTCGCCGCAGCTGGGGTTGCCGGCGCGGCGGGGGACGCCGCGGCCGCGGGTCTGGCGGGTGCCCGCGATGGAGGTGCCGTTCCTCGATGCTGATCTGGTGGCCGAGTTCGACGGGCGGGTGGCGCCGTCGGTCGGCTGGCTGGTCGAGTTGTGCGGGTTCGCGGCGAGCCTGGTGCGGCGGGGCCGGGTGCTGCCAGGCGTGCGGATCGACGGGGCCCGCCCGGCGGCCTGGTGGCGGCCGGTGCTGATCGGGGCCGACGCGGTGCGGCACGCGTCGCTGCGCGAGCGGATGCCACCGGCCTGCCGGGCTGAGCAGGCAGCGTCCGGTCCGGCGGGGGCGGAGCTGCTCGGGGCGGCGCTGGAGCGCCTGGTGGATGGGCTGGTGCGCACCCGGCTGGCCGAGGCGGGGGTGGGCCTGGCTGACTACGGGTGGCTGGCCGCGCTCACCGGGGAGCCCGAGTTCGAGGCGGCGCCGGCGCTGGTCGACGAGTTGACCGGGCGGCTCGACGCGTGGTTCGGGCAGGCGGCGCGCGGAGCCGAGGTGCGGGTCTGCTTCCGGCTGAGCGACCCGCGTGAGCACGAGCCGGTGATGCCCGACGACGTGCCGCTGCCGGAGGACGCGTGGCGGCTCGAGTTCCTGCTGCAGGCGGCCGACGAGCCGAGCGTGCTGGTCAGCGCCGCCGACGTGTGGCGCGATCGATATGCACCGTTGTCCCGGTGGACGTCGCATCCGCAGGAGCGGCTGCTCGCGGGGCTGGGGCGGGCGGCCCGGCTCTATCCCGACCTCGGCGAGGCGCTGCGCGGCGCCCACCCGGTCGAGATGCTGCTCGACACCGAGGGCGCCCACCGCTTCCTCAGCCATGCCGGGCTGCTGGAGGAGGCGGGCTACGGGGTGCTCCTGCCGGCCTGGTGGCAGCGCCGGCCGGGGCTCGGCCTGTCGCTGCACGTGCGCGGGCGTGACCCGGTCTCCACCGTGCTGCGTGACCGGGCGGTCGGGCTGCGCGAGATGGTCGACTACCAGTGGGGGCTGGCGCTCGGCGGGCGCACCCTCACCGCCGACGAGCTGACCGACCTGGCCCGGGCCAAGGTGCCGCTGGTCCGGCTGCGGGGGCGCTGGGTCTTCCTCGACCAGCGGCGGCTCGCGGCGGGGCTCGACTTCCTGCGGCGCGGCGGCGGCACGATGACCGCGGGCGACGCGCTCAAGGTGATGCGGCTGCTCCCGCCGGAGGAACTGCCGCTGCCGGTGACCGACGCGCGTGGCGAGGGGTGGCTGGCCGACCTGCTCACCGGGCGTCTCGACCAGCGGCTGGAGGTTCTCGACCCGCCGCCGGGGCTCAGCGGTGAGCTCCGGGCGTATCAGACGCGGGGTTTCTCCTGGCTGGCGTTCCTGGATTCGCTGGGGCTGGGCGCCTGCCTGGCCGACGACATGGGGCTGGGCAAGACCGTGCAGCTGCTCGCCCTGCTGCTGCACCACCGGGCCGGGCCGGCGCTGCTGATCTGCCCGCTCTCGGTGCTGGGCAACTGGCAGCGCGAGGCGGAGCGGTTCGCGCCGTCGCTGCGGGTCCGCGTGCTGCACGGCGCCGACCGGGAGGACCCGGCCACCCTGGCCGACGGCGCCGACCTGGTGCTGACGACCTATGCGACGGCCGTTCGTGACGCCGACGCCCTCGCCGGGATCAGCTGGGACCGGGTGGTGCTCGACGAGGCCCAGCACATCAAGAACGCCGGCGGCGCCACGGCGAAAGCGGTCCGCCGCTTCCCCGCGCGCAACCGGATCGCGCTCACCGGCACCCCGGTGGAGAACCGGCTCTCCGAGCTGTGGTCGATCCTCGACTTCGTCAACCCGGGCCTGCTCGCGTCGGCGCACACGTTCCGGGCGCGCTTCGCGGTGCCCATCGAGCGCTACGGGGAGGAGGCCGCCGCCGCCCGCCTGCGCCAGGCGACCCGGCCGTTCCTGCTGCGGCGCACCAAACTGGATCCCGCGGTCGCCGGTGAGCTGCCGACGAAACGGCACGTGCGGCACCTGTGCGGGATGACGACCGAGCAGGTCAGCCTCTACCGGGCGGTCCTCGACGAGTTGCAGGACCGGCTCGCCGAGCCGGGCGAGAAATGGCGCAAGGGCCTCGTGCTGGCCGCCATGACCAAGCTCAAACAGGTCTGCGTGCACCCGGCGCTGCTGCTCAAGGACGGGTCGCCGCTGCCCGGCCGGTCCGGCAAGATCGACCGGCTGGAGGAGATCCTCGACCACGCCCTCGGGGCGGGGGAGAGCGTGCTGTGCTTCACCCAGTTCGCCCGCTTCGGCGGCATGCTGACCCCGCACCTGGCCGCCCGCTTCGGTGTGCCGGTCCGCTTCCTGCACGGCGGCACCCCGCGCGGCGCCCGGGATGCCATGGTGGCGGAGTTCCAGCGGGCCACCCGGCCGGGCGTCTTCGTGCTCTCGCTGAAAGCCGGCGGCACCGGTCTGAACCTGACCGCGGCCAACCATGTCGTGCACGTGGACCGCTGGTGGAACCCGGCCGCGGAGACACAGGCGTCCGACCGGGCATACCGGATCGGCCAGCGCCGCGACGTGCACGTCCACAACCTGGTCTGCCTCGGCACGCTGGAGGAGCGCATCGACCAGCTGGTCGCCGACAAGGGCGTGCTGGCCGAGCGGGTGGTCGGCAACGGCGAGGGCTGGCTGAGCGCCCTCTCCACACAGGAGTTGCGCGAGCTGTTCGCGCTGGCGCCGGAGGCGATCGTTGACTGAGCCGACCCGCGGCGGGAAGCCGGTGCAGACCCACAGCGAGTTCCCGGTGGCGTTCCTGGGCATGTTCGAGTCGCTGCGGATGGGGCCGACGTTCGCCCGGGGCCGCCGTGACGAGCGGGCCGGGCACGTGCGCAGCCTGACCGTCTCCAGCAGCCTCGCCGTCGCCCTGGTGCGTGGCCCGGAGGATCCGGCGGCCTTCCGCTCCCGGATCGCGGTGCGGGCGTTCGGCGCGTCCGACTGGGCCCGGGTCGAGAAAGCCCTGGTCGCCGAGGCGCGCTATGTCGCCGACCTGCTCGACGGGCGGATGCCCGCCGGGATCGAGGCGGTCTTCGCCGGCGCCGGGCTGGGGCTGCTGCCGCTGTCGCTCGACGAGGTGGCGATGGACTGCAGCTGCGAGCGGTGGCCGATGCCGTGCATCCACCTGGCGGCGACCACCTACGCGCTGGCGCGGGCGTTCGAGACCGACCCGTTCGAGGTGTTCACCTGGCGCGGGCGCTCCCGCGACGAGTTGCTGATGCGGCTGCGCCGGCTGCGGGAGTCGGCCGCGGTCGACGTGCTGGACACCGGGTCGCCGGCCGCCGAGGAGCCGGCACCGCCGGTGCAGCCCGTGCCGCTGGTCGACCCGAACGATCCGGCCGCCTTCTGGGGTGTGGAAGCCGCCGGGGCGCCGGAGCCGGAGAGCCCGGCCGGGTTGCGGCCGGACGCGCTGCTCGACCAGCTCGACCCACCGGCGCTCAGCCACCACGGGAGACCGGTGACCGAGGTGCTGCGTCCGGCCTACCAGGCGTTGAGCGACGAGGTTGCGCGGCCCGGCTAGGGTGGGGCCGTGATCTGGTGGGAGGCCCTCTGGCGCTTGGTCGGCGTGCTGACCGAGTCGGGCCCGACCGGTCTGCTGCTCGGCGCCGGTGCGATCGCCGGTGTGCTGCTGGTGACCGTGCTCTCCGCGAGCGTCCTGCTCGGTGCGCGGCTCACCGCCGCCGACCCCACGGTCAGCCGTCGCGTGCTGCGCGACCGCGCCCGGCGCACCGGGGTGCCGCGATACCGCGACCCCGACGCTGACGGGCGCGTCCGGCCGAGAGGACCCACCGCGGCCCTCGCGGCCGCCTGAGCGATCCCTTTTCCCGGCCCGCTCGCCGGCCGCTGGTGACTGTTCTCGTCCCAGCTCCCCGAGGGGTTCCTTCTCCATGTCCTCCGTCATGGCCGCCGTCTACACGGCGATCTCCGCAATCCTGCTGTTCTGGCACGCCGCCTGGCACCGGCTGGTCGGCGACGCCAGCGCCTGGCACACCGACTGGGCCTGGGTGCTCGGCATCGTGTTCCTCGTCCTGACCGTCCGCATCGCACTGTTTCCCCTGGTAGTAAGGCAGATCCGATCCCAGCGCGCGGTCCAGCGGCTGCAACCGAGGATCGCCGAACTGCGCGACCGGCATCGCGGTGACCCGCAGACGATGCAGGCCGAGCTGCTGAAGCTGTACCGCGCCGAGAAGATCAAACCGATGGCGAGCATCCTGCCGCTGCTGCTGCAGGCGCCGATCCTGTTCGGTCTGCTGCACGTGCTGCGCCACGTGCGGCCGAGCGTCACCAGCGAGGCGTCCCGCACGCTCTACGGGTGGACGCTGACCCAGTTCGACAGTGCCGTGCACGCGAAGCTGTTCGGGGCGCCGATCGTTGCCGGCTTCACCTCCGGCGCCGATCAGCTGAGCGTTCTGGGGGCCTCGGCGGTGACCGTGAAGCTCGTCGCGGCGGCACTGATTCTGATCATGACGGTGACGACGTATCTGACGACCCGGCAGATGATCAGCAAGACCGGTCCGGCGACGGATCCGCAGGGGCGGCTGGTGCAGCGGATGATGCTGTACGGGTTTCCGCTGTCCCTGCTGGTCTCCGGGGTGATCTTCCCGATCGGGGTGGTGCTGTACTGGGTGGTGCAGAACCTGTTCGCGCTGGGGCAGCAGGCGTGGATCCTGCGCAAGTATCCGCCGCCGGCCGCGGCCGGCCAGGGTGGGGATACACGGGCGGGCAAGGCCGGCCTGGCGTCCGCGGCTGGTTCTGCCGGGGCGGACGGCTCCGGCCGGTCGGGTGTGGAGGCGCCGAGGGTCGGCGCCAGGCCGGCGCGGTCCAAGCGCCGCCGGCGATGACTCAACCCGGGTCCGGCCCGGAACGCCGGGAGCGGCGGCCGCCTCAGCGCGTCCTTGCTGATCAGGGTGGCGCCCAGTGCGGGGGCGAGCCGCGCGGCCAGGGTGCTCTTCCCCGAACCCGGCAGGCCGTTGATCAGTATCAGTCGGTCGGCCACGCCGGGAAGGATCGCACGAGCCTGCCTTTACGGCCCCGGCCGGGTCGTCCAAACGGTCAGCATTCCGGCAAAGGCCTCAGAGCCTATTGCTGAGCGTGATGAGCTACGCACGTCATGGCGTCTTTGTCCGGAAAAGGTGTGACATGAACAAAGCAATGCGTTTGCTGGCGCTGGCCGGGGCGAGCCTCGCCGCCGGCGCGATGATCGGATCCGGTCCGGTCCAGGCCGCGCCGGCCGCGGCCCCGTCCACCGGCTCCAGCACCGGGAACCACGTGCAGAGCTGGGCCGACGACTACGACTACGTGGTCGGCTACTACCGCTGGCAGCGGGCCTGCCGCAACGCCGGCTGGACCGGCGTGAAGTTCGGCGCCTGGGACAAGTTCAAGTGCTCTCCCGTGCGGATCGGCTGGCACCGGTGGGCCTGGGAACTCGAGGTCCGCCAGCAGTACTGGAACTGGGACGACTGGGACGGCTTCTGGCCCGGTCACTGGCCGAACAAGCCGGACTTCATGGGCGGCCCGTTCGACATCGGCAAGCCGTACAAGCACAAGGGCTTCCCGTGGAAGCACTACAAGGGCAACAAGTTCGACGACTGGAAGGACAGCCCGAACGGGCCGGGCGAGCCCTGGAAGGTTCCGCAGGGTCCGGGCGGCATCAAGGATGGCGGTGACCCGTGGAAGGGTCCGCAGGGCCCGGGCGACATCAAGGGCCAACCGTGGAAGGACGACCACAAGGGGCCGGACGACATCAAGGGCCACCCGTGGCAGAACCAGGGCGATGACAAGGGCATGCCCTGGAAGACCGGTCCGAACACCTGATCGGTCACCGTACGAACCGGGCCGCACCGTACCCACGGTGCGGCCCGTTCGTTTCCGGCTCACCAGGCGACCGGGAGGTAATCCTTCAGGAAGCAGCCGTACACGTCCTCGCCCTGCTCACCGCGGACGATCGGGTCGTACACCCGGGCCGCGCCGTCGACCAGGTCGAGCGGGGCGTGGAACCCCTCCTCGTGCAGCCGCATCTTCGTCGGGTGCGGCCGCTCGTCGGTGATCCAGCCGGTGTCGACGCTGGTCATCAGGATGCCGTCGGCGAACATGTCGACCGCGCTGGTGCGGGTCAGCATGTTCAGCGACGCCTTCGCCATGTTGGTGTGCGGGTGCCCGGCGCCCTTGTAGCCGCGCGCGAAGATGCCCTCCATCGCGGACACGTTCACCACGTAGCGGCGCGGGAAGGGCGACGCCAGCATCGCCGCGCGCAGGCGGCTGACCAGGATGAACGGTGCGGTCACGTTGCAGAGCTGCACCTCGAGGAGCTCCAGCGGGTCCACCTCGTGCACCCGGTCGCTCCAGCTGTTCGTCGGCGTGGTGTCCGGCACCAGGCCGCCCGCGTCGATCGCTGTCGAGCGGGCGGTCAGCGCCAGCTCGGTGATCTGCTGCGGGGACAGCGACGTCGAACCGGCCGTCAGCGCGGCCGCCGGGGACGTCCCCGCGGTGCCGAAGTACTCCAGCTCCGGGAGCTTCCCGCCGGGCAACGGCTCGGCTTCCGCCGCGGCGATCGCTGCATAGGCGCCTGACGTACGCCGTACGGTCTGCGCCGCGTTGTTGATCAGGATGTCCAGCGGCCCGCGGGCCGCGACCGAATCCGCCAGACCGACCACCTGGGCGGGGTCGCGCAGGTCGATGCCGACGACCCGCAGCCGGTGCAGCCAGTCCGCGCTGTCCGGCATCGCCGCGAAGCGGCGGACGGCGTCGTGCGGGAAGCGCGTCGTGATCGTCAGATCCGCGCCGTCGCGCAGCAGGCGCAACGCGATGTACATGCCGATCTTGGCGCGGCCGCCGGTGAGCAGCGCCTTGCGGCCGGTCAGATCGGTACGCGCGTCGCGGCGCGCGTGGTTCAGCTCCGCGCACGACGGGCAGAGCTGGTGGTAGAAGGCGTCGACCACGGTGTACCGCTGCTTGCACACGTAGCAGCCGCGCGCCTGCTTCAGCACCCCGGCCGTCGCGCCCCGCGTCGTGCTGCGCAGCGGGATCCCGGCCGTCTCGTCGTCGATCCGCCCCGGCGCGCCGGTCGCGGTCGACTCGGTCACCTCCCGGTCGTGCGCCAGGACAGCGTCGCGGCGCTCCCGGCGCCGCTGCATCTTCGCCGTCTTGAACAGCCCACCGACCGCCCGCCGGACCCGCACCGCATCCGGATGCTCCACCGGCAGCGCCTCCACCTCGGCCAGCACGGCGAGGCATTCCGCGAGGCGGCGCGGATCCACACCCACGGCGTCGCCCGTCATTCGTTCGTCCCCCTCTGTTTCCACCGCAGGCACTGTACTTTCCCGGCCGTCCTATCGGCCGCCGGCGGCCTCGGGCAAGGGGTGCCGGTCACCTTCCGGCGCCGGGCTGCTCACGCAGCCCGGCGGTCAGCTGTGCGCGGGTCCGGGTTCCGGTTCGGTCGCGGTGGGCTCGCCGCCGGCCCGCGATGCGGGCCCCGGGTGGTCGGCCAGCGACGACGGGCGCCGGGCGGGCCGATCGTACGTGTTGTCGCCCGCCCCCGTGGCACGGGAGTGGGGTCCACCGTTCCCGGCCCTGCGGCGCCGGGCCGCCTCGTCATCGGCCAGGGTGGCGGGGCGGGTGCCGCGGGGCCGGTCCTCGGTGGGCGTGGCTCCGCTGAGCCAGTCGTCGAGGGTCTTCGGCCGGCGGATGCCGCCGGTGGTGGTGGTCAGGTCGCCGAGCGTGCCGGGGCGGTCGGAGGCGGTGGCCGGCTCGGGTTCCGGGGAGATGGGGCCGCCCTTCAGCCACTCGTCCAGCGTCTGCGGCCGGCGGATGAAGCCGGGGGCGCCGCTGACGGGCGCGGTCGGCTCGGATGCTTCCGCCTCGGATGCGTCCGGCTCGGCGGGCGTCTCCCGCTCGGCGGGCGTCTCCCGCTCGGCGGGCGCCTTCCGCTCGGCGGGCGTCTCCCGCTCGGCAGGGGTCTCCCGCTCGGCAGGGGTCTCCCGCTCGGCAGGGGTCTCCCGCTCGGCGGGCGTCTCCCGCTCGGCGGACGTCTCCCGCTCGGCCGTAGCGGCGTCGCCGTTCACCGGTTCTTCCGCTTGTTCCGCGCGCATGTGCGGGGCGGCGGTTTCCTGACCGACCGGAGCTGCTTCGTTGGTCTCCGGCTGCTCCGGGTGAGCCTCCGTGGCCGAGGCGGTGGGCACGTCCGGGACGGAGATGCCCGCTTCGTCAGTCGCGGGTGAGGGAGCGGGACGGTTGGAACCGGGGCTGACCGGGGCGATGGAGAGGTCGCCCAGGGTTTCCGGGCGGGAAGGGCGCTTGTTCTCCGCGGCTGTGCCGCTCAGCCATTCGTCGAGAGTCTGCGGGCGGGCTGTGGTTGCTGGAACCGCGCTGACCGGCGACGCCAGGTCGTCGAGCGTCCGAGGGCGGTTCGGGTCGGCGGCGGGGCGGCCTGTGCTGTGCGAGGCCGCCGGGGTGCTGCCGGCGAGGTCGCCCAAGGTCTGCGGGCGGGAGCCGCCGGTCGGCTCAGCCTTGGCCGATTCTTCGCCGGCCGGTTCCAGCTCGGCCGGTTGCTGCCCGGCCGGTTGCTGCCCGGCCGGTTGCTGCCCGGCTGATTCCTGTCCGGCCGGGGCCGGTTGGGCGAGCCAGTCGAATCGATCGGTGGCCGGGGTGATCAGGCTGGCGAGCCTAGGATCGGATCGCCAGGTGAACAGATCCTCCACCTCGGCGGGCACGTTGGCCGGGCCGACGGCCGCTACCGGCTTGTCTCCGGCTGCGGAATGGCTCGCCTCGTCCGCGGGCGCGGCTCGGGCGATCTCTGCCTCGGGCTGGGCGAGGTCGCGGTCGTCCGCTGATCCGGCCTGGGCAGCGGGGAGCGCGTCGGTGGGCCTGGTCTCCGCGGCGTCGTGGCCGGATGCCGATTCGGCCTCGGTAGAGGCGGGCGCGTCGATGGGCTCGGACCGCGTGAGGTCGCGGTCGTCTGCCGACTCGGCCTGAGCAGCGACGATCGGGTCAGCGGGCTTGACCTGCGGGGTGGCGACGTCCTCCGTGGCCTCGGCCTGCGCGGGAACAGTCAGGTCCGCGGGCTCGGCGAGTTCGGCGTGGGTGTCGGCGGGTTCGGCCTGCGTGGCCGTGACCTGGTCCGGCACCGGTGTGCGGGCGTCCTCGGGTTCGGCCGGCGTGGTGCGGGCTTCCTGGGGTTCGGCCGGCGTGGTGCGGGCTTCCTCGGGCTCGGCCTGCGGGGTAGTGACGTCCTTCGGGTGGTCGGCCGGCGCAGGGGTGAGGGCGTCCACGGACTCAGCCTGCGCGGGAGCGTCCACGGATGCCACCTCGGCATCAGGAAGAGCCTGTGCGCTGGCGAAGGCCTGCGGGAAGGCCGGAGCGGCGGCCGGTTCTTCGGCTGAGTCGCGGGGGGAGGAGGGCGCGGCGGGAGCGAGACGGGGCTGCTCCGCGTCAGGGTCCACGGGCGGTTCGGTCGCCTTCGGGGCAGCTGTGCTGGAGGAGGGTTCCGGCTCCGGGGAAGTGGAGGAGGCGGGCTCCGGCCGTGGCGAGAGCTCGATGTCGGCGGGATCGGGCGAGGGCGCGGCTGGGACGCCGACCTCGGGGGTCACCGTGTTCGACGTCGCGGTGGGTTCGGGGTCGGCGGTGAGGGCGGGGCCCTCCAGGACTGGGGTCGCTTCGATCTCGTCTCCGGTCACGGCGTCGCGGGATGCGGGCTGCGACCCGGAATCGGCGGCGTCGTTCAGGTCAAGCTCGGAGACTGCCTGGTCGAACAGCGGCGGCCGGTCCGTGTCGCTGAGCACAGCCTCGGCGGGCGAGGTGTCGCTCAGGTGGAGGTCGGTGATCGTCTGGTCGAACAGTGGGGGCAGGGCATCATCGTCAGCCGGCTCGCCGAGCCTGTCGAGAGGGGGCGCTACCAGCGGCGATGCCGCGGGTTCGGGGAGCGTCCGGTCAGTCAGGTCGTCGGCGGCAGCCTTGAGCGGTGCGTCGTCGCCGGTGTCCGCTGCCACGGCTTCGGACGCCGGAGCGGCGACCGGAGAAAGAGGAGCGGGAGATTCGGCCTCGGCGAGGGGACCGGACGTCAGGTCCATGGCGGAGTCGAGGGGTTCGGCCGCGGGCTCGACTGCGGAGTCGGCGGTCGAGGGGAAAGGCTCCGCGGCCGAGGGGAGAGGCTCGGCTGCCGGGTCCGTGGCTGCGGAGGGAGGCTCGGCAGCGGCCTTGGCCTCCTCCTCGGCCTCGGCGTCGACGGTGTCCTCAGCGAAGAGCGACGGATACTCCGCCGCGCCCTCGGTCAGCTTTTCCGGCTCCAGGCCCAGCAGGGACGTCACCGGCAGGTCGACGACCTCCGGCTCCTCGTCGTCGGAGGTGGCGGGCGCGTCGTCCGTACCCCGGACCAGCGGAAGCACGGTGGTGACCTCGCCCGGGCCGGCGGGCAGGGCCGGGACCGGCCGCGTCAGCGGCGGGGTGCCGGACTTCTCCTTCTCGGCGAGGTAGTCGAGCACCGCCTCGTAGTCGAGCACGACCGTCTGCGACGCCGACGGGCCGGCGGGCAGGGCGCCCGCCGCCGCGAAACCGGCCGGCAGGGCGAACGTGACGGTATCGTCATCGGACAGGAAGGCAGCCGAGGAGGAGGCAGCGGGGGACAAGGCAGCGGAGGAGGAAGCAGGGGAGGAGAAAGCGGGGGACGGCTTCTCCACGTGCCAGTCGGTGATCTCCGCCTCGCCGGCGTGCTCGGCCAGGCCGGCGCGCTCCTGCAGGCGGCGCAGCGGGCCCGGCGCCCACCAGGCCGCGTCGCCGAGCAGGGCGAGCACGGACGGGACGAGCAGCATGCGGACGACCGTGGCGTCCAGGACCAGGGCGACGATCATGCCGACGCCGACGAACCGCATGGTGGTCACCGAGGAGAGGGCGAACGCGCCGGTCACCACGATGAGCAGCAGCGCGGCCGCGCTGATCACCCGGCCGGTCCGGCTGAGCCCGATGGTCACCGCCTCCGCGCTGGTCGCCCCGCGCAGCCGGGCCTCCACCATCCGGGACAGCAGGAAGACCTCGTAGTCGGTGGAGAGACCGAACACCACGGCGGCCATCAGCACCACGATGCCGGCTTCCAACGGCGCCGGCGTGACGTCGAGCAGCCCGGCGCCGTGGCCCTCCTGGAAGATCCAGACGAGGATGCCGAAGGTGGCGCAGAGGCTGAGCGCGCTCATCAGCACCGCCTTGACCGGCAGCAGGACCGAGCCGAACGCCAGGAACATCAGGATCAGGGTGGCCCCGGCGAGCAGCCCGATCATGAGCGGCAGCCGCTCGGCGATCGCGGCGAGGCTGTCCACGTTGCGGGCGGTGGCGCCGTCGACGAGCACCTCGGTGTTCGCCGGCACGGGCAGGGCGCGCAGGTCCTCGACGGCCTGCCGGGCCTCGGGGCTGAACGAGTCGGTGCTCTCCAGGTCGGCGTTGAGCACCACCACGTCGTCCCCCGAGCCGGAGACGGTGACCTCGACGACGCCGGGCACGTCGGCGGCCGCCTCGGTGAACTTCTCGACGTCCGGCTTCTTGCCGTCGGTGCCGCGCACCACGAGCTGCACGCCGTCGGTGCTGAACTGCGGGTAGTCGGCCTTCAGCGTCTCGATCGCCACCCGGGACGGGTCGCCGGCGGGCAGGACACGTTCGTCGTTCTCGCCGAACCGGGCGTCGGTGATCGGCAGGGCCAGCACCAGCAGGCCGGCCAGGATCGGCAGCGCCACCAGGAACGGGCGGCGCAGCACGGCGCCGGCCAGCCGCTCCCACCCGCTGAGCCGGTCGCCGTCCGCCTGACGGCGGCCGGGCAGGCGTACCGGGAGCTTGTCGACGCCGGGGCCGATGATCGCCAGGATCGCCGGCAGCAGGGTGAGCGAGAGCAGCATGGCGAGGAAGACGGCGGCGAGGCCGCCGTACGCCAGGGACTTCAGGAATCCCTGCGGGAAGAGCAGCAGGCCGGCCAGGGCGGTCATCAGCAGGGTCGCCGAGAACAGCACGGTACGGCCGGCGGTCGCGACCGTACGCCGGACCGCCTCGGCGGTGCTGTGGTTCGCCTGCTCCTCGCGGAAGCGGCCGACCATGAACAGGCCGTAGTCGATCGCCATGCCCAGGCCGAGGAGGCTGGCCACGTTGACCGCGAACGAGTTGACCTCGTGGTTGAGCGCGACCGCGTTGAGCACGCCGAGCGAACCGAGCACCGCGCAGCCGCCGACGAGGACCGGCAGGGACGCGGCCACCAGCGAGCCGAAGATCAGCAGGAGCAGGATGAGCACGATCGGCAGCGAGATCAGCTCGGCGAGTGCCAGGTCCTTGGTCGAGCGCTCGGAGGAGGTGTGACTCAGCGGCACGCCACCGGCGAGCTGGACGTGTGCGCCGGGAACCTGGAAGTCCTCCTCGATCTCCCCGTACGCGTCGGCCTTCGCGGCGTCGTCGTCGCCGGCCAGGGTGATCACCGCTACCGCGCTGGACTTGTCCTCGGCGGCGTAGTTGGCCTTCGCTGCCGCCTTGACCGTCCAGTACGAGCTCTGCGCGGTCACCACCGACTCGGGCAGGGCCGCCAGCCGCTCCTTGATCCGCTTGGTGAGGGCGGCGTCGTCGATGGTCCCCTGGTCCGGGGTGTAGATCGCGATGACGTCGCCGTCCGGCCCGTCGAGCGCCTCCGCGACCACCTCGGCGGCCCGGCCGGACTCGCTGTTCGGGTCGTTGTAGCCGCCCTCGGAGAGACGGTCGAACACACCGAATCCCCACACCCCGGCGCCGAGCACCGCGACCAGCGCGACGGCCAGCACCGACCAGCGGAGACGGGCGACCCGCGTTCCCCAGCCCGCGAACACAAGCTCCCCTTTCCCGGCCACCGCGACTCACGCCGGGCCGGTACGTGTCGTTTTTGCGAGTTACCGCAGTTCAGCGCAGGGCTGCGGCGAGCAGGACGACCCCGCCGCAGTCATCGTCGAAGGACTCCTCGGTGATCCACTCCACCGAGATCTTGCCAGTAGCGGTGGCGCCGTAGTGCACGGTGTAAACCGCCGTCGAGAGCTGCGATCCGCGCTGCGCCCACCGGTCGGTCCAGGCCTTGCCACCGGTGGACAGCCGCAGCCGCAGGCGGCCCTCACCGGACGAGACGCCGAGATAGAGCAGCAGCGTGCGGCTCTGCGCGCCGGCCGGCGCGGAGAGCGTGAAGCCCTTGCCCACTCCGCAGGTGCGCACCCCGCTGGTCACGCCGGTGGCCCGGGCCATCGGGCTGCCGCCGGTCCACCGGTATCGCTGCGGGCTGTCGTCCAGCCGGGCCCGCGGGGCGTCCGGGGTGTCCTCGAGAATGGCGAAGTTGCCGTTCGCCTTGCGTTCCAGCGAGTATTCGCCCTGTTCGCCCCAGTGCACCCAGTCGGCCTCGCCCTCGGCGGCCAGGTTCACGGTGTCACCGACCGGCACCCGCTCCACGGTGATCGAGTTCAGCAGCCGGATCGAGACCGACGGCGAGGGGCTGGGCAGCGGGATCGGCACCTGGGCGGCGGTCGGCTCGGCCGGGCCCGGCGTGGTCGCCGCCGGGGCGGCGCGGTCGGCCGAGCGGGCCCGGACGACCAGGCCGAAGGAGAGCACGGCGAGCACCCCGAGCAGGATCACGCCGGCCGTCGCGAAGTGTTCCTGCCAGCGCCGCCAGCCCTTCTCGAGCAACACGTCGGGCACCGCGGCCGGCCTCGGACGGCGCGCGGGCGTCTGATCGGGCAACGGCCCTCCAGATCAGGCGGTAGGCGGGGGGATCCCGGCGGGGCAGCCCGCGGGAGCGATAAACGATCTCATCTTGGGCGGCCGGAAAGAAGAGGGGGTGGCGTGTCGGGACGTACGGTTGATCGCCCGCCTCGGCGATTCGGCGGAGGTTCGGCGCGAGTTTGATCCCGGTCCCGAGTACCGTGTCCGAAGTTTCCGACCGCTGGACAGGGGATGCGATGACTGACACAACCGGCTCGACCAGCAAGGGCCGCGGCCGCGCCGTGGCCGGTGTGCTCACCGGCGTGCTGGTCTTCGCCGTGCTGACCGGGATCTTCCTGATGGTCCAGTCCGGCGGGGACGACGAACCCGCCGCGGGTCAGCAGCAGCAACAGCAACAGGCGTCGGCGACCAAGTCCGCCGACCCGCTGTCGGTGGAGCCCGAGGTGAAGCCCGGCACCGGGAAGGTCGACAAGATCGCGGTCACCGAGCTGATCGCGGGCAGCGGCCCGGTGGTGCAGAAGGGCCAGACCATCACGGTGAACTACAAGGTGATCTCCTACACCACGGGGGAGCCGGTCGACTCCTCCTGGGAGCGGGGGCAGCCGTTCACCTCGGAGATCGGCGTGGGCCGCCTGATCCCGGGCTGGGACCAGGCCGTTCCGGGCCTCAAGGTGGGCAGCCGGGTCCAGCTCGACGTGCCGGCCGCCCTCGCCTACGGCCCGGAGAAGGGCGACCTGCGCTTCGTCGTCGACATCCTCGACGCGAAGTAGCCGTTACAGCTCGGCCACCACGACGTCGAGGGCGCGCGGCCGGCCGGCCGCGCCCGGCGTCTCCTCCACCGTGAACTTGAGGTCGCGCAGCGCGGTGACCAGCTCGTCCACCGAGCCGGGCGCCGCGCCGTCCTCGGCGAGCGCGCGGACCAGCCGGCCCTTGGTGGCCTTGTTGAAGTGGCTCACCACCGACCGTTTCGGCACCCCGCCGACGACGCGTTCGTGCAGCACCCGCAGCGAGGCGGCCCGCTGCGCCGTGCCCGCCGGCGGCGACCACATCGCGGCGTAGGCGCCGGAGCGCAGGTCCAGCACCACGGTGTCCGCGGTGGCCGCGTCCAGCGCCGGGCGCAGGGCCTTCTTCCAGTAGGCGGTGAGCCCGCCGACCGGCGCCGGCAGGGTGACGCCGACCGAGCACCGGTACGCCGGGATCCGGTCGCCGAGCCGGACGACGCCCCACAGCCCGGAGAAGACCACGGCCGTGCGGTCCAGCCACTCCCGCGCCGCCGGGGCGAGCGTGTCCGCGCCGAGCGCCTCGTACAGCACCCCGGTGTAGACCCGCGCGGCCGGCGCCGCCGGCGCGGTGGGCAGCTCGGCGTTGCGGGCGATCTCGGCGCGCTGGCCGGCGCTGAGGCCGAGCGTGGCGAGCGAGTCGGCGATCGAACGTTCGCTGGTCCGCTTGCAGAGCGCGACCAGCCGGGTGAGCACCCGGGTCCGCGCCTTGGCGAGTTCGGGCAGCCAGAGGGTGGCCGGGTCGACGGGGTCGCCGGCCGCGGCCGCGGTCTTGCCCTCGGACGGGGGAAGCAGGATCAGCACGCGGCGAGACTAACCGCCGGGCCCGTCGGGCCGGTTGGCGAGGGCGTCCTCGACACTCGGGTAGACCCCGATCCGGTGGGTCAGGCCGACCGTGTCGAGCAGCCGTTCCATGAACTCGCCGGGCGCGGCGAGCCGCAGCCAGCCGCCGGACGCGCGCGCCCGGTTGTGCCCGACGACGAACGTGCTCAACCCGATCGAATCACAGAACTCGACCCCGGACAGCTCGACCACCACCTGTGGCCGGGGTCTCGACAGCGCCTCGTCCAGCTTCGTGGCCAGGGCCGGCGCGCTGTCCAGATCCAGATGGCCCCGCACCGTCACCACGACGGCGCCGGGTTCTTCGGCAAGGGAGACGTACACGGGTGTCCTTCTGCCCAGAAAGAGTCCCGGTGTCACCTCTCGACGGTGACGGTCGTTCTCACGGTCGCCCGGTCGATCTCACTGGTCCGGATGGTGAAGGCCAGCTCGTAGGTGCCCGGCAGCGGGAAGGTCACCGAGCCGAGGGCCTGGTGCGACGGGGCGTCCAGGCCGGCGATCGGCTGTGGGACCGCTTCCAGATCCTGATCGAGCAGGCGGGCGGTCAGCTGCCACTCGGCGGCCCGCAGCGGGGCGCCGGACGGGGAGTAGAGGAACGCGTGCACGGTGTTGTACTCGCCCAGCTCCAGCGGGTAGATGTTGAACTGGAGCGCGTAGATCGGGCTGTCCAGGGTGTCCGACGAGCCCCGGGCGGTGATCGCGTCGCCCTTGACCGCGGCGGTGCGACCCGGGTCCACCTGCACCAGCACGGCGCTGAGCGCCAGGATCACCACGGTCGCGACGACCTCGATGCCGACCGTACGTCGCAGGCCCGAGCCGTTGCGGGCGGTGAGCACGAGCTTGCGGGCGACCGCCGCGGCGCCGAGGACCAGCGCGAGCACGCCCAGCTTGGCGAGCAGCAGCTGGCCGTACCCGGTGCGCCAGAGTGCCTCGGGCGAGCCGAGCTGCACCGCCGACTGCAGCGCGCCGGCGATGGCGAGCCAGAGCACGGACATGGCCGCCCAGCGGGACCAGACCGGCAGGATCCTGGCGAGGATCCGCCGGTGGGTGCCGCGCAGCAGGAGCGCGATCAGGGTGACCAGGCCGCCGATCCAGACCGCCATGGCGGCCAGGTGCACCACGCCGACGGCGACCGTGACCGCGGGCATCGGCGCGGCGGCGGCGTGCCCGGTCAGCGGCCAGGTGGTCAGCCCGGCGACGGCGAGCAGCAGCACCGCGACGGCCCGGACCCGGTGGGCGCGCGGCTTGACGGCGGGCGGAGCGACCCGCGGGACCGTGATGACCGCGGGGGCGTCGGTCGAGACCAGGGTGAGGGCGGGACCGCCGGCGGGCACCAGTTCGCGGGCCGGCGTGGGCGCGGGGGAGGGCCGGGTGGCCGGGGGCCGGCGCGGGCCGCGCAGCAGCGGGGGCAGCAGGACCGCCAGGATCGCCAGGATCGCCAGCCGGGCCCCCAGCAGCAGCCCGAACTGGCTGGTCAGCACCTCGCCCAGCTCGCCGGCGCTGACCTGCCACAGGGCGGAGCCGCTGCCCTGCTGCGCCTGCAGGCCGAGCGCGCCGGCGGTCGCCACGGCGGTCAGGGCGATGCCGGTGTGCACGGTGATCAGCGCGGGCCGGCGGGAGCGGCGCGGTGGCCAGAGGAAGGCGAGGAACAGCGCCGGGCCGGCGATCAGTGCCAGCCCGGCGTAGCCGAGGAATTTCAGGGTGGGGACCGCGGCCACCACCGACGGGTGCGGCCCGGTGCTGGTCGCGGCCTCGGGCCGCTCGGAGGGCGCGCCGACCGAGAAGGTGATGGCGCCGCCGACCGGGTGGCTGTCGGCGGAGATCACCCGGAAGCTGATCAGGTAGGTGCCGAGCGGGCGGCCGGGCTTGCGGACCGGGATGCGCAGGACGGCGCCCTCGACGGTCGGCGTGCCGTTGATCCGCTCGCCGTCCGGGGCGATCACCTGGATCCGTCCGCTGACCACGGCGATCGGCTCGCTGAAGGTGACCGTCACGACGCTCGGCGAGGCGCCGATCACGCTGCCCGGCGCCGGGTCCGAACCGACTGGCGTGGCGTGCGCGGACGCCGGAGCGGCGGGGGTGAGCAGCGCTCCGAGCACGATGAACAGCATCAGGAGTGCGGTGTTGCGAACCCTCGTCACGTCAGGTAGTTCGGAAGCGGGGCGCGAAAGGTTCAAGCGGGGCGCCGCTGGATACCATCCGGCACAGGTCCATGCTCCTCAAGGAGGCCGCGATGTCTGTCCACCCCCGTGCCGGCCGGCCGGCCGAACCCGCCGACCTGATCGATGTGCCCAAGGTCATCTCGCGTTACTACACCGAGCATCCGGATCCCGGGCAGGCGGGGCAGCAGGTGGCGTTCGGGACCTCCGGGCACCGCGGTTCGAGCCTGCGCTGTGCCTTCAACGAGGACCACATCGCGGCGACCAGCCAGGCGATCGTCGAGTACCGCCGGGAGCAGGGCGTCGACGGCCCGCTGTTCCTGGGCCGGGACACGCACGCGCTGAGCGAGCCGGCGATGATCACCGCGCTCGAGGTGTTCGCCGCCAACGACGTGACGACGCTGATCGACAGCCGGGACGGGTACACCCCGACGCCGGCGCTGTCGCACGCGATCCTCACCTTCAACCGGTCGTCGGGCCGCAAGGCGGACGGCGTGGTGGTCACCCCGTCGCACAACCCGCCGGACGACGGCGGGTTCAAGTACAACCCGCCGAACGGCGGCCCGGCCGACACCGACGCCACCAAGTGGATCCAGGACCGGGCCAACGCGCTCATCGCCGCGGGCATGAAGGGGGTCCGGCGGATCAGCGCGGCGCGGGCCCGCGAGTCGGCCACCGTCTCCGGGTACGACTACCTGGCCACGTACGTCGACGATCTGCCCTCGGTGATCGACATCGAGGCGATCCGGCGGGCCGGGGTGCGCATCGGCGCCGACCCGCTCGGCGGGGCGAGCGTGCACTACTGGGGTGAGATCGCCGAGCGGCACGGGCTGGACCTGACCGTGGTCAACCCCACGGTCGACCCCCGGTTCGGGTTCATGACGCTGGACTGGGACGGCAAGATCCGGATGGACTGCTCGTCGCCGTACGCGATGGCCTCGCTCATCGAGCGCAAGGACAGCTTCCAGATCGCCACCGGCAACGACGCCGACGCCGACCGGCACGGCATCGTCACCCCCGACGGCGGCCTGATGAACCCGAACCACTACCTCGCGGTGGCGATCGGCTACCTGTTCCGGGCCCGCACCGACTGGCCGGCCGGCGCCGGCATCGGCAAGACGCTGGTCTCCTCGTCGATGATCGACCGGGTCGCCGAGGACCTCGGCCGTCGCCTCGACGAGGTGCCGGTGGGCTTCAAGTGGTTCGTGCCCGGCCTGCTGGACGCGTCGATCGGCTTCGGCGGCGAGGAGAGCGCGGGCGCGTCGTTCCTGCGCCGCGACGGCAGCGTGTGGAGCACCGACAAGGACGGCATCCTGCTCGATCTGCTGGCCTCCGAGATCATCGCCACCACCGGCAAGACGCCCAGCGAGCACTACCGGGAGCTGACCGCGAGGTTCGGCGAGCCGGCGTACGCCCGGATCGACGCCCCCGCGAGCCGGGAGCAGAAGGCGATCCTCGGCAAGCTGTCGCCGGAGCAGGTGACCGCGAAGGAGCTGGCCGGCGAGCCGATCACCGCGGTGCTGACCAGCGCGCCCGCCAACGGCGCGGCGATCGGCGGCCTCAAGGTGGTGACCGCCTCCGGCTGGTTCGCGGCCCGCCCGTCCGGCACCGAGGACGTCTACAAGATCTACGCCGAGTCGTTCCACGGCCCCGAGCACCTCGCCCGGATCCAGGAGGAGGCGCGCGCCGTGGTCTCCGCGGCCCTGGGCGGCTGACCGGGTTCCACTCAGGTTCGGTCCGGTTTCGCCGACAGGTAACCCGCAAGGACTTTGCGACCTGGCGAGGAGCCGTACGAACCCGATGAGCGCACCCGAGACCGCCGGCGCCCGGCAGCGAGCCGGTGGGCTCACCCCCGTGGTGGTGGCCGTCGTGGTCACCATCGCGGTGCTGGTGTGGCTGCTGGTGGACACCTCCGTGCTCTACCTGGGCTATCTGGGCAACCCAATCGCCATGGCCGCGGGGGTCTTCGCGTGCCAGCGGATCGCCCGGGAGGTCCGGCTGTCGCGCCCGGTGCGGGCGTTCTGGCGGCGCCTGGAGCACGCCGGTGTCTGCCTGCTGGTGGGCGCGGTGGTCGCGTTGCTGCGGGCCAACAACAACACCGGGCTCTCACCGTACGTCGGGGTGCCGTTCCTGATCGGCCTGGTGTTGCTGATCAGCGCGTTCCTGATGCTGCCCGGCCCGAAGCGCACCGCGGTGGGCTGGATCCGCGCCCTGCTCGACGGCGCCACCGTGGCCGTCGCCAGCGGCCTGATCTTCTGGTACGCCGTGCTCGACCTGGCCCCCGAGGGCACCTCGATGGTGGGCCGGATCGCGGCCGCCGTGATCGGCATGGGCGGCATCCTGCTGCTCGTGGTGATCGGCAAGGCCGCCGCCCGGCGGGAGAGCATGGTCGCGCCGGGCGCGCTGCGCGTGCTGGCCGCCGCGCCGATCGCCGCGATCACCGGCAACATGCTGCTGATCGCCGGCGACGACTGGAGCCGGCTGGCCCTGTCGGTGCTCGCCGTCCCGCTGATCGGCGTCTCGTTCTGCGTGGGCGCGCTGATCCAGCGGCGGGCGCTCTCCGCCGGCCAGCCGCAGGAGTCCGCGCTCTCGCACCGCTCGCTGCTCAACCTGCTGCCGTTCCTCGCCGTCACCGCCACCGCCGGCCTGGTGATCACCGTGAGCGCCCAGGAGATGACCAGCCGTCAGCGCACCGTGATCATCGGTGCCGTGCTGATCGCCGGTTTCGTGGTCGCCCGCCAGCTGCTCAGCCTGCGCGAGAACACCATGGCCCTGAAGGGCATCCAGCGGCAGCAGGCCGAGCTGGAGCGGATGGCGCTCAGCGACTCGCTGACCGGGCTGCCGAACCGGGCCCGGTTCGGCGCCGCGCTGGCCGAGCGGATCAGCGCGCACCAGCCGGCCACCGCGATGCTGATCGACGTCGACGACTTCAAGATGATCAACGACACGCTCGGCCCGGCCGCCGGTGACCAGCTGCTCTACCAGGTCTCCCAGCGGCTGCGGGAGCGCTGCGAGGCCGGCGAGATGCCGGCCCGGCTGGGCGGCGACGAGTTCGCCGTGCTGCTGCCGGTCGACGAGGCGGAGCCGGCCGAGGCGGCCGCCGCCCGGCTGCTGCTGGCCCTCGCCGACCCGTTCCGGGTCGGTGACCAGATGCTGCTGCTGCACGCCAGCGCGGGCATCGCCCCGGCCGACACCGGCGAGAGCGCCGACGAGGTGCTGCGCAACGCCGACATCGCGATGTACGCGGCCAAGGAGTCCGGCAAGGCCTCCTGGGTGCGGTTCGAGCCGCGGATGCGCCAGGACATGGTCAACCACGCGCGGCTGGCCAGCGAACTGCAGAACGGGATCATCCGCGGGGAGCTGCGGCTGCTCTACCAGCCGGTGTTCGACCTGGTCACCGGCCGGCTGCACGGCGCCGAGGCGCTGGTCCGCTGGCAGCACCCGACCCGCGGGTTCGTCTCGCCGGGCGAGTTCATCCCGGTCGCCGAACGCTCCGGGCTGATCGTTCCGCTCGGCGCCTGGGTGCTGCGCGAGGCGTGCACTCAGCTGGCCCGCTGGCGTTCCTCCTTCGGGGCCGGCGCCATCGAGGCCATCAACGTCAACGTCGCGGTGCGCCAGCTGCGCGAGGCCGGTTTCGTCGACGAGGTCGCCGCGGTGCTCAGCGACACCGGGCTGGTCCCGGCCAACCTGATCCTGGAGGTCACCGAGTCCTCGGTGATCGACGGCTGGCAGGTCCGCGAGACCCTGCAGGCCCTGCACGAGATGGGCGTACGCCTGGCGCTGGACGACTTCGGCACCGGCCAGTCGTCGCTGAGCCTGCTGCGCGCCTTCCCGGTCGACGTCCTCAAGCTGGACAAGTCGTTCGTCGACGGCATCGCCGACGGCGAGGACCGAGGCCGCCTCGCGGTCGCGGCCGCGGTCGCCCAGCTGGCCGAACATCTGCAGCTCAAGGCCGTCGCGGAGGGCATCGAGAGCCAGGAACAGGTGGACCGGCTGCGCGACATGGGCTATCGCTACGGCCAGGGATTCTTCATGGCCAAGCCGCTGCCGGCCGACGAGTGCGGGGCCCTGATGGCCGCCGACCCGGTCCGCGCCGCCTGAAAAGGGGTGGACCTGAAGGGCTCTTGAGGTCGTACGGTCTACGGCATGACCGTCATCCGGGGGCACGTGAAGACCTTCTACCAGCTGCTGGCCAACACCCTGCTGGTGTCGGTCATGAACTTCACGATCTGGTTCGCGGTCACCTTCTGGGTCTATCTGCAGACCCGCTCGGTCTTCGCCACCGGCATGATCTCCGGCATCTTCCTGGTGCTGACCGCGCTCACCGGCATCTGGTTCGGCAGCCTCGTCGACGGGCACCGCAAGAAGACCGCGTTGCAGGGCTCGGCCGTGGCGTCGCTGCTGCTCTACGCGGCCGCGTTCGCCATCTACCTGGGCACCCCGGCCGACGAGTTCCGCGACCCGGCCAGCGCGGTGCTGTGGGCGTTCGTCCTGCTGCTGATGTTCGGCGTGATCGCCGGCAACATCCGGACCATCGCGCTGCCCACCCTGGTCACCCTGCTCATCGAGGAGGACACCCGGGACCGGGCCAACGGCCTGGTCGGCACCGTCTCCGGCACCACCTTCCTGGTCACCTCGGTGATCAGCGGCGTGCTGGTCGCCCTGGACGGGATGTACTCGGTGCTGCTGCTGGCGATCGTCGTGCTCGGGCTGGCCGTGGCGCACCTGAACTTCGTGCCGATCCCGGAGCGGGAGGTCGTGCACACCGAGGACGGCGCCGCCAAGGCCGGCGTCGACCTGCGCGGCACGCTGCGGATCATCGCCGGGGTGCCCGGGCTGACCGCGCTGATCCTGTTCAGCACGTTCAACAACTTCCTCGGCGGCGTCTTCATGGCGCTCGCCGACGCCTACGGGCTGTCGCTGGTCTCGGTGCAGACGTGGGGCCTGCTGTGGGGCGTGCTCAGCACCGGCTTCATCATCGGCGGGCTGCTGGTCGCCCGAACCGGGCTCGGCAAACGCCCGGTCCGGTTGCTGCTGCTGATCAACCTGGTGCTGTGGACGATCATCATCGTCTTCCCGCTGTGGGCGTCGATCATCCCGCTCGCGCTGGGGTTCTTCCTCTACATGACCCTGGTTCCGTACGCGGAGGCCACCGAGCAGACGATCCTGCAGCGGGTGGTGCCGTACGAGCGGCAGGGCCGGGTGTTCGGGCTGGCGCAGAGCGTGGAACAGGCGGCCTCACCGCTGACCGCGTTCCTGATCTCGCCGATCACGCAGTTCGTGTTCATCCCGTTCATGACCGACGGGGCGGGCGCCCGCACGATCGGCCCGTGGTTCGGCACCGGCGCCGACCGGGGGATGGCGCTGGTCTTCATCCTGACCGGGATCATCGGGGTGATCGCGACGTCGATCGCCCTGGTCAGCCGCCCCTACCACCGGCTCAGCCGGCGCCTGGCCGAGGAGCCGGCGGGCACCGCGCCGGAGGCGGGCGCCGCGCCGGACGGCGACGAGCGGCTCAGCCTCGACCGAGGCTGAGCCGCCGGCTCGCGCGGGGAATCAGGCCTCGACCTCGGAGCGGTCCTCGGTCGCCCAGAGGGTGTGGAACGAGCCGTCCCGGTCCACCCGGCGGTAGGTGTGCGCGCCGAAGAAGTCGCGCTGGCCCTGGATCAGGGCGGCCGGCAGGCGCTCGGCGCGCAGGCCGTCGTAGTAGGCCAGCGCCGACGAGAAGCCGGGCGACGGGATGCCCTGCTGGGCCGCGGTCGCCACCACCCGGCGCCACGCGTCCTGCGCGCCGCTCACCGCGTCCAGGAAGTACTGGTCGACGAGGAGGGTGGCCAGCGACGGCTGCTTGTCGTACGCCTGCTTGATGAAGTCGAGGAACTTGGCGCGGATGATGCAGCCGGCCCGCCAGATCTTCGCCATCGCGCCCGGGTCGATGTCCCAGCCGTACTCCTTGCTGGCGGCCTGGATCTGCTGGAAGCCCTGCGCGTACGCAACGATCTTGGAGGCGAACAGCGCCTGCTCGACGTCGGCGACCAGGTCCCCGGCGTGCGAGCCGGCGACCGCCGACGGGCCGGGCAGACCGGCCGAGGCGGCCGCCGAGCGCACGTCCGCGCCGCCGGAGAGGGCGCGGGCGAAGACCGACTCGGCGATGCCGGAGACCGGCACGCCCAGGTCCAGCGCCGCCTGCACGGTCCAGCGGCCGGTGCCCTTCTGCTCGGCCTGGTCCAGCACGACGTCGACGAACGGGTTGCCGGTCGCCGCGTCCACCTGCTTGAGCACCTCGGCGGTGATCTCGATCAGGTAGGAGCCGAGCCGGCCGTCGTTCCACTGGCCGAACACGCCGGCGATCTCCCGCGGCGACAGCCCGCCCACCTGCCGGAGCAGGTCGTACGCCTCGGCGATGAGCTGCATGTCCGCGTACTCGATGCCGTTGTGCACCATCTTCACGAAGTGACCGGCGCCGTCCGGGCCGACGTGCACGCAGCAGGGCTCGCCGTCGACCTTCGCCGCGATGTCCTCGAGCAGGGGGCCGAGCGCGTCGTACGACTCCTTGGGCCCACCCGGCATGATCGAGGGACCGTGCAGCGCGCCCTCCTCGCCGCCGGAGACGCCGGCGCCGACGAAGTGCAGGCCCTTCGCCTTGAGCGCCGCCTCCCGCCGCCGGGTGTCCGCGTAGTGCGCGTTGCCCGCGTCGATCAGCATGTCGCCCTCTTCCAGCAGCGGGGCGAACTCGTCGATCACCGCGTCGGTGGCCGGGCCGGCCTTGACCATGATGACCACGCGGCGCGGGCGCTCCAGGCTCGCGACGAACTGCTCGGCGGTCTCGGCGGGCAGGAACGTGCCCTCGTGGCCGAACTCCTCGACAAGCTCCTTGGTGCGCCCGTAGGACCGGTTGTGCACCGCCACGGTGTGCCCGTGCCGGGCGAAGTTGCGGGCCAGGTTGCGGCCCATCACCGCCAGGCCGGTGACTCCGATCTGCGCCTTCTGCGACATCACTAGTCCTTCCTCAGTACCCGCCCGTTACGGGCCCCGCCGTCATTCTTACGGGAACGGGCCCCGCGAAGTTCGATCACGTCCACGTGGTGAACACCGCTCAGGTGCGCGGCCCGGCTGCCGATCGCTGTCGGAGTGACCCGCACGGCCTACCTCGTCGCCACCGGCGCCCTCACCCTGGCCATGCCCCTGCACCAGCCGGCCGGCCGTCATCTGCTGTTCCTGCTCGTCTCGCTGATCGCGGCGATCCCGGTCTGGTCGCTGGCGCCGCGGGTCCCGCGCGCCGACCGGGCGCCGTTCCTGGTGCTCAGCATCGGCCTGGTCCTGCTCGTCGGCAACAACACGATGACCTGGCTCGGCGGCGACGAGGTCGCCGTGCTCAGCGACCTGCTGGTCGCGATCACCCACCTGCACGTGCTGGTGGCCGCCGTGATGCTGGTGCTGCGCCGCGGCCGTAACGACGTCGGTGGCCTGCTGGACGCCAGCGTGACCGCGGTCGTCGTGGCCGCGCTGACCTGGACGCTGCTGCTGCAACCGCATCTGAGCGCCGCCGGCGTGTCCCTGGCCCAGCAGGCCTCGCTGCTCGCCAGCGTGCTGTTGCTCTCCGGGGTGCTGGGCGCGCTGGCGCGGCTGCTCGTCGTCGCGGATCACCGGCCGGTCCCGCTGGTCCTGCTGGTCGCCGCGGTGCTGGTGGACCTGCTCGGCAGCGTCCTGACGATCACCGCGACCGGCTCGCTGAGCGTGCAGTCCGCGCCCTGGCGCGAGATGGTGTTCCTGGTCTGCTACGTCCTGCTCGGCCTGGCCATGCTGCACCCGCAGGCCCGGCACCTGTCCCGGCCCGGCCCGGCGCCGGACGACCGGCTCGCCGCCACGCGGGTCGTGTTCCTCAGCCTGGCGGCCACCGTGGTGCCGATGGTCTCCGGGATCCGCGAGATGGCCGGCGTACACAGCGACGCCGCGCTGCTCACCGTCGGCAACGTGCTGATCGTGGGGCTGGTGGCGCTGCGCGTGGCGCGGCTCGCCGCGCAGCGGGAGCAGGCCCAGCGGGCGCTGCGCCACCAGGCCACCCATGACCTGCTGACCGGCCTGCCCAACCGGGCGGAGCTGTGGACCCGGCTGTCCGCGGCGCTGGACCGCGAGCGCGCCGCCGGGCAGCCCCGGGTGGTGCTGCTCTTCTGCGACCTCAACGGCTTCAAGGCGGTCAACGACCGGCTCGGTCATCTGGCCGGGGACCGGCTGCTCACCGAGGTGGCGGAGCGGATGCGCGACAGCCTGCGCGACGGCGACACGGTGGCCCGCTACGGCGGCGACGAGTTCGTGCTGCTCTGCGAGGACGCGGACCAGCAGGCCGCGGCCGGCCGCCTGACCGCGCACGTGCGCGCGGCGGTGGACGGCACCCTGGTCGGCGCCAGCATCGGGGTCGTCCTCTCCGACGGACGGCTCAGCGCGGACGAGCTGATCCGGCGTGCCGACGAGGGCATGTACCGGGAGAAACACGCGCGCCGCGCGGCCTAGGGGCGAACGTCGCGGAGATCGGTGCGGCGGTACGCTTCCTGCCATGCCGATCCGGACCACCTGTGACCTCCGGATCCCGCAGACATGAGACGCGGCGAGATCTGGACCATCGGCGACCGCGCCGACCTGCGCTATCGCGTGCTCGTGCTCTCCGCCGACAGTTACAACGAGCGCGGCAACGCCGCGCCGATCTGCGCGCCCATCGTGCGCCAGCGCGGGGTCACCGAGCTCCCGCCGTACGCGGTGGCGCTCACCGAGCAGGACCCGATCACCGGCGTGGTCGTGGTCAACCGGATGCGCCGGCTGCCGGCGTCCACCGGGGCGGAACGCATCGGCATGGTGACCGGGGCGAGCATGGCCCGGCTCGCCGAGGCGGTCCGCGACCTCTTCGAGCTCTGAGCCCGGCTCTTCGAGCTCCGCGCCTGACCCTTCGCGCTCGGCGCCCGACGGGCGTACCGGGACCGCCCCCGAAAGTTCGACGCCCGACCGGGTGACCTGTGAAATACGACGCCGCAGGCAGGGCAGGTGGCCGGATGAACGGGGGATGTCGATCGGGTGGCGCCTGGCGTAAGCAGGAACCCGGAGCGGGCGGGAGGTCTCAGGTGGGAGGTCAGGCGCACACGCGGGCATCGAGCAGCCTGCGTCCCGGGGCGGGCGTGGAATCGCCGGACGGGGCGCGGTCCACAGTCGACCGGGCGGTCGGGCTGCTCGCCGGCCGCGCCCGGTGCCGTCTCGCCGAGGCGCACCGGCACCTGTTGCGGATGGCGGCCGAACAGCGGTGCGACGTGGCGGACGTGGCCGGCCGGGTGATCCGGCTCTTCGACAGCGCGGACGAGGTCGCCGACCGGCCGCCGCCGGAAACCGTTCCGCAGATCGTGGCGGCCGCGATGGTCAACCCCGCGGTGGTCAGCCCGGCGCCGGCGCTGACCGGCGCGGAGCCGGCCGGCCGCCGGTTCCGGCCGTGGCTCGCCACCGTGCAGGGTGTCCTCGACGCGCTGCCCGGCATGGCCGTCTACCTCACCCCGGAACGCGACGACCAGGGCCGGCTGGTCGACCTGGTGTGGGCGGCGGCCACCCCGGAGGCGGTGACCCCGGACGGGCGGCGCGGCTGCCAGCTGATCGGTCAGCCGGTCAGCCGCTACTACCCGGAGGTGCTCGCCGAGCAGCGCTGGCAGGTCTACCAGCACGTGCTGGACACCGGTGAGCCCGCTGACGTGGGACCGGTCCGGGCCGGAGAGGGTGAGATCACCGTGCAGGCCCGGCCGCTCGGCCCCGGCCTGCTGATCAGCTGGCAGCGCCGGGAGGACCCGGAACGCGAGGTGGACCGGCTGGACGGCATGGAGCAGCTCGGCAACCTCGGCTGGGGGGAGTGGGACCTGGTCAGCGGTGAGATCTACTGGTCGCCGCAGCTCTACCGGATCTACGAGCGGGACCCGGCGCTCGGCCCGCTGCGGCAGGAGGAGGCGGAGGCCCTCGCGGTCGCCGACGACCTGCCGCTGCGCGCCACCGCCGAGGAGGCGTTCCGGCAGGGCCGCCGGGTCGACATGGTGAGCCGGATCCGGATCGGCGAGCGGGTCAAGCACCTGCGGATGGTCGCCGACGCGGTCCGCGACACCGAGGGCCGGCCGCTGCGCCTCTACGGCATCGTGCAGGACGTCACCGAGCAGCAGGCGGGGGCGGCACGGCTCGCCGAGGTGGAGCATCAGCTCGACGAGCAGAGCCGTACGCTCGCCGCCGAGCACGACCTGGCCGCCCGGCTGCAGCGGATCATCCTGCCCATCCCGGACCGGCCGATCGACCTGCCCGGGTTGCGGGCCGCCGTGCGCTACCTGCCGGCCGGTGACGACACCCTGGTCGGCGGCGACTGGTACCACGCGGCCGCGCTGCGCGACGGCTCGGTGCTGCTGGCGGTCGGTGACGTCGCCGGGCACGGCACCCAGGCGGCGACGACGATGGCCCAGCTGCGGCACGCCCTGCGGGCGCTGAGCATCCTCACCAGCGACCCCAGCACGCTGCTCGAACACCTCAACCGGCTGACCTGCGAGCTGGAGCGGGAGACGCCGGAGCTGGCCGCCACCGCGATCATCGCGCGGTTCGACCCGCGCCGGGGCGAGCTGGTCTGGGCCCAGGCCGGGCACCCGCCGCCGCTGCTCAGCCGGGGCGGCCGGACCGCGCCGCTGGCCCGCCCGGCCGGCCCGATGCTCGGCGTGGTCGAGGACGCCACCTACGCGGACGCGGTCACCGAGTTCCGCTCCGGCGACGTGCTGCTGCTCTACACCGACGGCCTGGTCGAGCACCGGCGGCGCAGCCTGGACGCCGGGCTGGACGCGGTGATCGCCACGGTGGACGACGCGGTGCGGGCCGCACCGCAGCAGCCCCTCGCCGAGCTGCTGGCCCGGCTGCGGCGGGCCAACCCGGACGACGACACCTGCATCCTGGCCGCCCGCCCGTGCCACGACCTGGCCCGGCAGCACGGCCTCGCCGCGATTACCGGGGCCGGGACCGTCCGCTGAAGCCGTGGTGGCGAAAACAGCTTGCCGGCCCCGGCATGATCGAGGCGTGCAACCGTCGGTCTCGTGCGTCTTCGTCTGCCATGACGGCTCCGGCCGCATCCTGCTCGCCCGGCGTTCCGCCGCGGCCCGGGACGAGCCCGGCGCCTGGGACTGCGGCGCCGGCGCCCTCGAGTTCGGCGAGACCTTCGAGGCCGCGGTCACCCGCGAGGTCACCGAGGAGTACGCGACCGCCCCGCTGGAGATCACCCAGCTCGGCGTGCGCAACGTGCTGCGCGCCGACCCGCCGTCGCACTGGGTCGCGATCGTCTTCGCGGTCCGGATCGACCCGGCCGCCGCCCGCATCGGCGAGCCGCACAAGTTCGACGAGCTGGGCTGGTTCGCCCCGGACGCGCTGCCCGCTCCGCTGCACTCCCAGCTCGCCGCGACCCTGGCGCTCGCCAAAGTCGGACGTATGGGGCAGATCGGATAGGGTACCGGCATGGCATGATCCGGTACGGGGACGAGGTGGCGTCCATCGCCCGGCCGCTGCGTGACCCGGGCGACCTGGAGATCCTTCTGGACCGGGCGGCCGGCGCGCGGGTCGTCATGATCGGCGAGGCCACCCACGGCACACACGAGTTCTACGAGTGGCGCGCCGCGCTGACCCGGCGGCTGATCGCCGAGCGCGGCTTCTCCTTCGTCGCGGTCGAGGGGGACTGGCCGGACTGCCGGCGGGTGGACGGTGCCGTGCGCGGCGGCGCCGACCCGCGCGAGGCGCTGGTCCGCTACGACCGCTGGCCCACCTGGATGTGGGCGAACGAGGAGACCGTCGACTTCACCCGCTGGCTGCGCGAGCACAACGCGTCCCGGGCGCCGCGGGACCGGGCCGGTTTCCACGGGCTCGACGTCTACTCGCTGTGGGAGTCGATGCGCGAGATCCTGACCTGGCTGCGCGAGCACGACCCGGACCTGGTGCCGGCCGCGCTGGACGCCTACCGGTGCTTCGAGCCCTACGCCGAGGACCCCAACGCGTACGGCTGGGCCACCCAGTTCGTCCCGGCGAGTTGCGAGGACCGGGTCGTCGAGATGCTCACGACGGTGCGCGAGCGCGACTTCGGGGTGTGGCAGAACGCTGAGGTCGTCGCGGGTGCGGAGGGTTACTACCGGAGCATGGTGCGTGGCGGCCCGGAGGCCTGGAACATCCGCGACCGGCACATGGACCACACCCTGGACCGCCTGCTGAACCATTACGGCCCGGAGTCGAAGGCCGTGGTCTGGGCGCACAACACGCACGTCGGCGACGCCCGCGCCACCGACCAGTCCGAGTACGGCGAGGTCACCCTGGGGCAGCTGGCCCGGGAACGCTTCGGCGACGACGAGGTGCTGCTGATCGGCCTCGGCACCTACCGCGGCAGCGTGGTCGCCGGGCAGACCTGGGGCGCGCCGATGGAGTCGATGCCGGTGCCCCCGGCGCGGGCCGGCTCGCTGGAGGAGATCCTGCACCTCACCGCCCCGCCGTGCGGGCTGTTCGTCTTCCCGCCCGCGCCGGGCGGCCCCGATCTGCTCACCACCGTGCTGCCGCACCGGGCCGTCGGCGTGGTCTACCGCCCGGAGCGGGAACGGTGGTCCAACTACGTGCCGACGGTGCTGGGGGAGCGGTACGACGCGTTCCTCTGGTTCGACGAGAGTCAAGCCCTGCGACCGCTGCACACTCTTCGGGTGGACAGCCGGGAGCCGGAAACATTCCCCAGTGGAGTGTGACTCCACATAAAGGGTCGCTTAATTGGATCTTCTTTTTGGCGCAAACGGTGAGTACACATCGGATTCGTGGACACGCATCTGTGTACCTGGATACGGATACGCGCCGTCGTGATCAGTTTTAGGCTGTGTTCCCACCGATCAAGAACTCGGATTTCCAGGGAACAGGGGTGCCATGAAAACGATCACCAGGGTCCTGCTCGCCGTCTTGCTCGCGCTGGCCGGGACAGTGGCCACGACCGGCACGGCGGCGAGCGCGGCGGCACTGCCAGGCGTCGTGCTCACCTCCTCGGCCGCGACTCTCCCGGCTGAATTGGCGCCACTGGCCACCGGCCGGCGCGTGCAGTACGTCTCGACCAACATCAATGGCGGATTGATCACGGCCACCGGTCTGGTCCTGACGCCGAAAACCGGAAAGAAGAACAAAACCGTCGCCTGGGGTCACGGCACGACCGGACTCGCCGACCAGTGCGCCCCGTCGACCAATCAGGGCGTTTTCTGGGAGGAGGCGCGGATCGCCGTCGCCGAGCTGCTGAGCCGTGGCTGGACCGTGGCGGCCCCCGACTATCCCGGGCTCGGCACCCCGCAGGCCCACCCGTACCTGATCGGCGCCAGTGAGGGCCGTTCGCTGATCGACAGCGTGAAAGCGGCCCGCAACCTGGACGCCGCCCTCTCCACCCAGTACGTGGTCGACGGCCACTCGCAGGGCGGCCAGGGCGCGCTCTTCGCCAGCCAGCTCGCCCCCTCCTACGACGGCAACCTGGTGCTGCGCGGCACGGCCAGCATCGCCCCGCTCTCCAATGCCGACATCCTCGCCCCGCTGATCCCGGGCTCACCCGCCCAGGGCTACCTGGTGATGGCGCTGTACGGCATCAACGCCGTGGAACCCACGTTCCAGCCGTTCACCTACCTGGCCGCGCCCGCCGAACAGCGGGTCGGGGTGCTGCACAGCGGCTGCCTCTACCAGATCCTGGAGGCCTACGAGCCGCTCACGGCGGAGCAGCTGCTGACCGGCGGCACCGTGGCCCCCACGATCATCAACAAGTTCAAGCAGTACCTCAACCCGGCGAAGACCTCCCCGAGCGCGCCGGTGCTGATCGTGCACGGCGACGCGGACATGGACGTGCCCTACTTCCTGTCCGCCGACTACCTCGTTCCGCAGCTCGAGGCCTACAACATCCCCGTGCAGTTCGAGACGATCGAGGGCGCCGACCACGACCAGGCGGTCATCGACTCCGCGGAGCTGGTGGCCGACTGGATCGCGGCCCGCTTCGCCTGAGACCGGCACCCGCACCCGACCCCCGGAGCCCGGCGGCGATCCCGCCGGGCTCCGCCCTGGTCAGGCCGGGCGGCGCGCCGTGATCAACCGGACCGTGGTGGAGAGCTCGGGCGGGTCCGGCAGGACGGTCGCCAGCTCGGCGAGCAGATCCGGGCGGCGCCGCGCCGGGACACGGCGCAGCAGGTCCCGGGCGGAATGCGAGCCGAGCCAGGCGACGAAGTGGTCCACGTCGCGGAACTCACTGCGTACGGTCAGCTCCTGGACGTCCGTGCCGGCGAAGCCGGCCTCGCCCACCGCGGCGCGCAACCGGCCGGCGTCCTGGAACATCTCGGCGAACGCGGGCTCCGGCGGTGGGTCCACCGCGTGCCGCGCCACCGCCTGCATCGCCGCGCGATGCCGCGGGTCGAAGCGCGCGAACGCGCTGAAAGCCAGCATCCCTCCCGGCCGCAGCAATCTCCGGTACGCGCGCAGCGCGGCCGCCGGGTCGGGAAGGAAGAACAGCAGCAGCCGGCCGTGACCACGTCGAAGCTCTGATCCGCGAAGTCCGGCGCCTGCGCGTCGCCGACCGCGACCTCGACCTGGGGCAGGCCCGCGGCGTCGGCCCGGGTCAGCGCCACCATCGACGGCGCCCGGTCGATGCGATCGCGCATCGCCGCACTGTCATCGCTCATCGCCGCACTCTCTCAGAAGGCGTAGCGGACGTGCAGGTACGGCGTGCGTTCGGCGATCAGGTCGGTGAGGGCGCGCACGTAACCGCCCTTGGCGCCGGTGCGGTAACGCACGTTGAGGTCGCCGTTCTGGGAGCGTTTCGGCTGCTGGAGGGCGGGTTGCCAGAGCACCTCCTCGGCGCGGGGGTGCCAGCCGAGGTTGACCTCGTGCAGGCCCCGGTTGTGCGTCAGGAAAATGATCTCGGCGGCCAGCTGTTTCTTCGCCTCCGCCCCGATGCCGGCGTCGAGCCGGTCGAGCAGTTCGGCCCAGTCGGCGAGCCAGCCGTCGCGGACCACCACCGGGCTGAAGTTGACGTGCACCTCGTATCCGGCGGCCACGAAGTCGTCGATCGCGGCGATCCGGTCGGGGATCGCGCTGGTGCGGATGTCCAGCAGCTTCGCGTCGGCCGGTGGCATCAGCGAGAACCGGATCCGGGTGCGGCCCCGCGGATCCCAGCCGAGCAGGTCCCGGTTGACGTGCTTGGTGGCGAAGCTGGCCTTGGCGTTCGGCAGGTCGCGGAAGAGCGTGACCAGGTCGCGGACGTTGTCGCTGATCCGGGCGTCGACCGAGCAGTCCGAGTTCTCGCCGATGTCGTAGACCCAGGCGTGCGGGTCGCACTCGTTCGGCTCCGGCTTGGCGCCCTGCCGGCCCGCGTGCCGCTTCAGGTATCCCGCGATCTTCTCGATGTTGGCGAAGACGGTGATCGGGTTGCTGTAGCCCTTGTGCCGGGGCACGTAGCAGTAGGCGCAGGCCATCGCGCAGCCGTTGGCGCTGGACGGGGCGATGAAGTCGGCCGAGCGCCCGTTCGGCCGGGCGGTCAGGGTCTTGCGCACGCCCAGGACCAGCGCCTCCTGTTTGATCCGCACCCAGCGGCGCACGTTGGTCTCGTCGCCGTACAGCTCGGGGATGCGCTGGTGGCTCTCCACCTCGACGATCGTGGCGTCCGGGAAGCGGGCGAGGACCTCCCGGCCGCGGGGCAGCTCGGCCGCAGCGGGTTCGAGGTAGATGCGGCGGATGTCCAGCAGGTCGGTCACGGGCCTATTGTCCCTCCTCACGCGGGGTGGCCCGGTCGTCGGCGGATGCCGTACCTTGTCGCGGTGATCGACACGCCGACGGCTGTCTGGGATCCGCCGCCGTCCCGTCCCAGCCTCGCACCCACCTGGATCGGCCTGATCATCTGCTTGATCGTGGTCCTGCTGCTCACCGGCACCGGTGTCCTGGGCCTGCGCGCCGCCGCCGAGCGCCGGTACGTGAGCAGCGCCGAAACCTGCTCCGCCATCGTCCCGGTCGCGGTGGACGGGACCGTCGCGTCGCCGGTGGAAGCCGGCCGGCCCGGCACCGCCTGCACCTACTCGATCCGGCAGGCCGGTGAGGGGCGGGTCGGCGTCGCCTGGATGGACCTGATGTTCTACGACGACGCCCTGAAAGCCTGGGCGCACTGGTACCTGCAGCCGAAGGGCAGTGACAACGCCCGGGACGTGGACGGGATGGGCCGGGCCGCGCGGCTGAACACCGTGCTCGAACCGGGCCGCTGCACCGTCCAGCTCCTGGTGCTCGACTCGAACGTGCGGCTGACCGCCCAGGTGAGCTTCCTGGGGGAGGCGCTGTGCGCGAATCCCGATGCGATCGCCGCGGCACTCGCCGACAGCACCCGGGCGTCACTGGGCCGGCTGGGCGAGCTTTCCCTCGTACGGTGAGGTGGACCGGGCGTAGCGGCCGGTGCTGAACAGGCCGAGGGCGAGCACCGCGAGCCCGAGGCCGCAGAGGATCCACCAGGCGGCGCCGGTGGCGCCGGCGGCGGCCACCACCGCGCCGATCACCGCGACGCCGAGCGCGGTGCCGACCTGGCGGCTGGTGGAGGCGATGGCGGCGGCGACGCCGGCCCGTTCCTTCGGCATGCCGGAGACCGCGGTGTTGGTGATCGGCGTGTTGACCATGCCGAAGCCGAACCCGAACAGCAGATAGCCGGCGAACAGCTGCCAGGGCGGAGTGTCCGCTCCGGCCCAGGTCATCGGGACCATGCCGAGGGCCATCGCGACACCGGCCAGGGTCAGCGGCAGCCGGGTGCCGCGGGAGGCGACCAGGCGGCCGGACAGCGGCGAGGCGATGATGGTCATCACCGCCATGGGCAGCGTGTAGAGGCCGGCCTCCAGCGCTGACAGCCCGCGGACCTCCTGCAGGTAGAGGGTGTTCACGAACAGGAAGCCGCCGAGCGCGGCGAACGCGCAGACCGCGACCAGGGTGGCCCCGCTGAACGGCACCCGGCGGAACAGGCCGAGTTCGATCAGCGGCTCCGCCCGGCTCGGCTCCCAGCGCAGCAGAGCGGCGAGCGCGCCGGCGCCGAGCACGAACGCACTGATGATCACCGGGTCGGTCCAGCCGGCCGCCGGGCCCTCGATGATGCCGAAGGTGACGCCGGCCAGCAGGATCAGCACCAGCAGCTGGCCGACCGGGTCGAGCCGGCGCGGGTGCGGCGCCCGGGACTCCGGGATGAACCGCCAGGCGAGCAGGAACGCGGCGATGCCGACCGGCACGTTGATCCAGAAAATGGCCTGCCAGCCGAACGAGTGCACCAGCACCCCGCCGGCGACCGGGCCGAGCGCCATGCTGAACCCGGTCACCGCGCCCCAGACGCCGATCGCCCGGGCCCGTTCCCGGGAGTCGGTGAAGGTGTTCGTGATGATCGACATAGCGACCGGGTTGAGCATCGAACCGCCCACCGCCTGCACCGTCCGGGCGGCGATCAGCCAGCCCAGGCTCGGCGCCACGCTGCACAGCAGCGAGCCGGCGGTGAACACCGCCAGCCCGGTCTGGAAGACCCGGCGCCGGCCGATCCGGTCGGCGACCGAGCCGGCCAGCACCAGCAGGCTGGCCAGCACCAATGTGTACGCGTCAAGCGTCCACTGCAGGCCGGAGACCGACGCGTCCAGGTCCTCGCGGATGGCCGGCAGGGCGATGTTCACGATCGTCGCGTCCAGGCTGATGATCAGCAGACTGAGGCAGCAGATCGCGAGGATGAGGTAGCGGCGGGCCACTCCGGGGAGTTTGTCACAGCGGCCGGGCGTTTCCTCATGTGCGCGCATTGGGCATCGTGGGGCCATGCATATCTGGCCGGGCAACCCCTACCCGCTGGGTGCCACGTACGACGGCGGCGGAACCAACTTCGCGCTCTTCTCCGAGGCCGCGGACCGGGTCGAGTTGTGCCTGTTCGACGACGACGGCACCGAGACCCGCATCGACCTGCCGGAACGGGAGGCCCTGGTCTGGCACGGCTACCTGCCCCGGGTGGTTCCCGGCCAGCGGTACGGCTACCGAGTGCACGGGCCGCACGACCCGTCGCGGGGGCTGCGGTGCAATCCGAGCAAGCTGCTGCTGGACCCGTACGCGAAGGCGATCGAGGGCGACTACCGGTGGGACGAGTCGCTCTTCTCGTACCGGTTCGGGGATCCGAAGTCGTCCAACGACGCCGACTCGGCGCCGTTCGCACCGCGGTCGGTGGTGATCAACCCGTACTTCGACTGGGGCAACGACCGGCCGCTGAAGATCCCGATGTACGAGACGGTGATCTACGAGGCGCACGTCAAGGGGATGACGATCCGGCACCCGGAGATCCCGGAGGACGTGCGCGGAACCTATTCCGGGCTGGCCCACCCCGTGATGATCAAGTATTTGAAGCGGCTCGGCGTCACCGCGGTCGAGCTGATGCCGGTGCACCAGTTCGTCCACGACAGCAGCCTGATCGAGCGCGGCCTGACCAACTACTGGGGTTACAACACGATCGGCTTCTTCGCCCCGCACAACGGCTACGCCTCGTTCGCCGGCGGCGGCGGGCAGGTGCAGGAGTTCAAGGCGATGGTGAAGGCGCTGCACCAGGCCGGCATCGAGGTGATCCTGGACGTCGTCTACAACCACACCGCCGAGGGCAACCACCTGGGGCCGACGCTGTCGTTCCGGGGCATCGACAACCCGGCCTACTACCGGCTGGTCGACGAGGACAAGCAGTACTACTACGACACCACCGGCACCGGGAACAGCCTCAACGTGCGGCACCACGAGTCGCTGCGGCTGATCATGGATTCGCTGCGGTACTGGGTGACCGAGATGCACGTCGACGGCTTCCGCTTCGACCTGGCCTCGGCGCTGGCCCGCGAGTTCCACGAGGTGGACCGGCTGGCCGCGTTCTTCGACCTGGTCAACCAGGACCCGGTGGTGTCACAGGTGAAGCTGATCGCCGAGCCGTGGGACGTCGGCGACGGCGGCTACCAGGTGGGTGGTTTCCCGCCGAACTGGACCGAGTGGAACGGGCGCTACCGCGACTCGGTGCGTGACTTCTGGCGCGGCGAGCCGTCCAGCCTGGGCGAGTTCGCGTCCCGGTTCACCGGCAGCTCCGACCTCTACCAGGACGACGGGCGGCGGCCGATCGCGTCGATCAACTTCGTCACCGCGCACGACGGGTTCACGCTGCACGACCTGGTGTCGTACAACGAGAAGCACAACGACGCGAACGGCGAGGGCAACCGGGACGGCGAGAGCCACAACCGTTCCTGGAACTGCGGTGTCGAGGGGCCCACCGAGGACCCGGAGATCGTCACCCTGCGCGAACGGCAGAAGCGCAACTTCCTGGCCACGCTGCTGCTCAGCCAGGGCGTGCCGATGATCGCGCACGGCGACGAGCTGGGCCGTACCCAGGAGGGCAACAACAACGTCTACTGCCAGGACAGCGAGTTGGCCTGGGTGGACTGGGCGGACGCGCGCAACTACGACGTGCTCACCGGGTTCGTGCACCGGCTGCTCAAGCTGCGCGCCGAGCACCCGATCTTCCGGCGCCGCCGGTTCTTCACCGGCGAACCGGCCGGGGACTCCAAGCTGCCCGACATCGCCTGGCTGCGCCGCGACGGCGAGATGATGACCGAGGCGGACTGGAGCACCCGCAGCGGCATGACGATGACCGTCTTCCTCAACGGGCACGGCATCCCGGAACGCGACGCGCTGGGCGAGGAGATCCGGGACGACTCGTTCCTGTTGCTGTTCAACCCGCTCGACGAGGACGTGGCGTTCACGCTGCCGGGACGCGATTACGGGCGCACGTGGGAACTGGTGGCCAACACCGCGGACCCGCTGCTGGCCGGCCGGCGCAAGACCTTCAAGGCGGGTTCGGCGGCCTCAGTGATGCGCCACAGCCTCGCCGTGCTGCGCTGTCGATACTGACCGGTACCACTGGATCTTCTCGCGCACCCGTTCCTGCTCGCGGCGCAGCTGGGCGACCTTCTCGTCGATCTCCCGGTCGTGCTCCTCGAGCAGGGCGGTGCGCTGATCAGCGGTCTCGTCGCCGCCCTGCAGCAGCTCGGCGAAACGTCGCAGCCGGGCGATCGGCATGCCCGAGTCGCGCAGGCAGCGCAGCAGCCCCAGCCGGGACAGGTCGTCGTCGGAGAAGACCCGCCGGCCGACCGAGTCGCGGCGGATGCCGTGCATCAGGCCGATCTTCTCGTAGTAGCGGATCGTGTCGATGCTGACCCCGATCCGTCCGGCCGCCTCACCCGGCGTGTACGGCACGATGCCTCCCCGTAGCTCGTATCGATGCCGACAGGGTAGCGGGCGTGGCCCTGATCGGCCGGTCCACCCCGGTCCGGACGGTCACGCGTGGTGACACCTGATGGACAGAAGCGTTTCTACTCCGGTCGATCCCTCCCCATGCTCGACGGGACCATTTCCTGTCACTACGGGGGACACCGATGTCTCGTACCACATGGATCACCTCGGCGGCGGCTGCCGCACTCGCGCTGCTCACCGCGTCGCCCCCGCAGGCCGCGCCGGACCGCGACGAGCTGCGGCCTGCCGGCATCGAACTGACCGCATCGGCGCCGGCGCGCGCCGCGGCGAGCCGGCAGGCTGTCCCGGCTGCCGAGAGTCCGGTCAAGCTGAGCCAGGCCTGCGACCCGGCCTCGGTCGCGGTGAGGCAGACCACCACGTGCACCATCACCGCGGAGAACACCGGCGCAGCGAGCACCACCGTCGACCTGAACACCGTCACCACGCTGAACCTGCCGATGACCGCGGCCGCCGGCGCCACCCTCACCACGCCGTTCACCGCGCGGGCACCGCGCGCCACGCTGGCCGGCACCCGCGCCGCCGGCCCGGTCTCGGTCGCGCCCGACCCCGGCCAGCTGTTCGGCTACATCCCGCTGACCGCTTTCGGCGGCAACACCGTGATCCCGCTCGAGGACGAGACGATCTTCAACCTGGACGTGCCGGGGTTCGTCTTCAACGAGACGTCGTACGCCAGGGTCGGCATCACCTCCAACGGTTACCTCGTGGCCGGCGGCGGCGAGCAGGCCGACGTGAGCCCGGCCGGCACCCTGCCGGACCCGGCCCGCCCGAACAACGTCATCGCGCCGTTCTGGGGCGACCTCGACGGCACCGGGACCACCGGCGCGCTGGCCAACGTCCTGACCGACGGTGTGGGCAGCTGGATCGTCATCGAGTGGCAGGTCAACACCCGCGGCACGGCCGACCAGAAGGTCTTCCAGGTGTGGCTGGGCATCAACGGCGTCCAGGACGTCCAGTTCGCCTACCGGTTCGACACGATCAATGCGGGCCAGCAGGTCACGGTCGGCGCCGAGAACGCCGACGGCACCACCGGAGTCCAGCTTCCCGCCGGGACCGTGCCCACCAGTGACCTGCGGGTCACCAGTGCCGCAGCGCAGCCGGGCGGCAAGGTGTCCTACACGGTGACGGCGAAGGGCCTGGTCCGCGGGCCCGGTCACGTGCTGACGGTCGGCCGGACCCCGGCCGCCTCCGTCCCGCTCACGGTCACCACACCGGTGACAGTGACTCGTTGATCTTTTTTCTGGGGCGCGCTTGACCTGGAGCGCGCTCCAGCAACCAGGCTCTGTCGCATGGCAAACGAGATCACGATCGTTCTTGGCGCGCTGGCCCTCGGCACCCGGGTGGACGAGGCGCAGTCGATGGACCTGCTCGACCAGTTCACCGACCTCGGCGGCGAGTGGATCGACACGGCGAACAACTACGCCTGGTGGCTGCACGACAGCGGGCTCGGCGGGCAGGGCGAGACGGTCATCGGGAACTGGCTGGCCAAGCGGCCGGGCATGCGGGAGCGGATCAGGCTGAGCACCAAGGGCGGCGCGGAACCGACCGTCCCGAACGGCTACCCGGAGCACGTGGAGGGGCTGTCCGGCCCGGCGCTGCGCACCGCGCTGGCCGGCAGCCTGGAGCGGCTGCAGGTGGACCGGGTCGAGCTGTACTGGACCCACATCGAGGACCGGACCGTGCCGCTGGCCGAGACGGTGGAGACGCTCGGCGAGTTCGTCGCCGACGGGCGGGTGGCCCGGCTCGGCGCGTCGAACCACCCGGCGTGGCGGGTCGCGCAGGCCCGCGAGCTGGCCGCCCAGCGCGGGCTCGCCGGATACACGACGATGCAGCTGCGCTGGTCGTACCTGCAGCCGGCGCCGGGTGTGGCGCTGCCGCAGAGCGGGCACGTGCACGCGTCGCCGGAGACGTTCGACTACGTGGCGGCCACCGAGGGGATGTGGCTGTGGGCGTACAACACGCTGATCGACGGCGGCTACACCCGGCCGGACCGGCCGCTGCCCGCGGCGTACGACCACCCCGGCACCGCCCGCCGCCTCGCCGCGCTGGACGAGGTGGCCGGTGAGCTCGGCGCCACCCGCAACCAGGTGGTCCTCGCCTGGCTCGCCGGCGGCCCGGTCCCGGTCTCCCCGATCGTCGGGGTGACCACGGCCGCGCAGCTGGACGAGGCGATGGCCGCCCGCGGGCTCCAGCTCACCGCCGAGCAGCGGGAACGGCTCGACGCGGCCGCCTGATCCTTCGCATTGGCAGGCGCGCGCTCTGGTGCGCGGGCCCCGGTGATGTTACGCAGAGGCATGGAACGCGCACTGCGGCCCCGGTTGCACTTCACCCCGCGCGCCGGCCGGGTCGGTGAGCTCTTCGGCGTCCTGGCCGCCGACGGGCACTACCACGTCTACTACGAGCATCGCCCGGAGTCGGGCGGGGTCTCCGGCTGGGGCTGGGCGACCTCCGACGACCTGGTCCTCTGGACCGAGCGGCAGGTGGTCCCGCCACCCGCCGACCCCGGCTGCGGCACGGTCTTCGCCGGGCCGGACGGGCCCACGCTCTTCTTCACCCGCGCCGACGGGCGGGTGATGCGCGCGGTCGCGACGCCCGGTCCGGCCGGCTGGCGCGCCGAACCGGCCCAGCCGCTGATCACGGCGCCGCCGGACGGGGTGAGCGAGCTGTCCGACCCGTACGTGTTCGCGGCCGCCGACGGCTGGCGGATGCTGCTCGGCGGCCGGCTGAGCGGCGACACCGGCGCGGTCGTGCAGTACCGCTCCGCCGACCTGGTGAGCTGGACCTACGACGGGGTCATCGTCTCCGGGCCGGCCTGGGGCTGCCCACGGCTGTTCCCGCTCGACGGCAGCTGGGTGCTGCTGGTCACCGACGGCGGCGGCGAGGAGGCGTACGCGGTCGGCGACTACGACGGCCGCGGCTTCACCGCCCGCGCCTGGGGGATCTTCGGCCGGGGCCGGCTCGGCCCCGCCGCCACCTTCCTCGACGCGGCCGGGCGGCGCTGCGCGCTCGCCCATCTCGGCGAGACGGCGGCCCCACCCGGCTCGGCCTGGGCCGGCACGTTCACTCTGCCCTGGATCCTCGCCGTACGCGACGAGCGGCTGCTCGCCACCCCGCACCCGCACCTGGACCACTACCTGATCAACGGATTGACCGGCCTGTCCGCGGCCGGGGGAGAGGTGCGCGACAACGGCGAGCTGATCCTGCGGATGCCGGCCGGCGGCGAGACCCTGGTCCTCGCCGACGCCGACATCGTCGAGGTGACCGTCGAGGGGGTGAGCGGGCTCGGCGCGGCGCGGCGCCCGCTGCCGGGGCCGGCCGGCGCCCGGGTGGGCCGTTTCGGCGGCACGGGCGGCGGGAACCCCAGGGGGCATGCCCGGACGTGACGAACTGCCGGAGACCCTGAAACGGTCCCCGAAGAAGGCCCAGGACACCTTCATCAAGACCCACGACTCCGCGGTCGACCAGTACGGCGAGGGCGAACGCGCCCACCGCACCGCGTTCTCGGCCGTGAAGCACTCGTTCGAGAAGGTCGGCGACCACTGGGAGCCGAAGGAGAAGAAGGGCCCGAGCGACGCCAAGGCCGCCGGTGGCCGCGGCACCCGCGCGGAGACCGCGGGCGGCGTGGACGCCAACGCCAGCAAGGAACATCTTCTAGGATTGGCCCGCAGGCTGGACATCTCCGGCCGGTCCCGGATGACCAAGCCGGAGCTGGTCGACGCGATCCAGAAAGCCAACGAGCGGGAGACCCGGCGCGCGCGTGAATGATCTGGATCGGTTCGTCCGGGCCCAGGACGGGATCTACGAGACGGCGCTGGCCGAGCTGACCGCCGGCAGCAAGCGCAGCCACTGGATGTGGTTCGTCTTCCCGCAGCTCGCCGGCCTCGGCTCCAGCCCCACCGCCCAGCGCTACGCGATCCGCGACCTGGCCGAGGCCCGCGCCTACCTGGCCCACCCGGTCCTCGGCCCGCGCCTGACCGAGTGCTGCGCGGCGCTGCTGCGGCACGAGGGCCGCGACGCCGAGCGGATCCTCGGCTACCCGGACGACCTGAAGCTGCGCTCGTCGATGACCCTGTTCGCCCGGGCCGCCGACGACCCGGCGCTGTTCGAGCGGGTCCTCGACCACTACTACGACGGGCCCGATCAGCGCACTGTGGACCTGCTCGACCGCTAGGGTCACGATCATGAAGTTGCGTGAGGACGAGGTACGGGTCACCGCCCCCGACTGTGAGATCCGGACAATCGTGGTCCGCCCGGCGAGCGACGAGGCGCTGCCCGGGGTGCTGCTCTACACCGACATCTTCCAGCTGACCGAGTCGACGCTGCGCACCGTACGGCGGCTCGCGTCGTACGGTTTCGTGGTCGCGGTGCCGGAGATCTACCCGCGTACCGAACTGGCCGGGGTGGCGCTGGAGTTCGACGACGCCGGCAAGGCGGCCGGCCTGGCCGGCGCCGCCGCCACCACGACCGCGCACTTCGACACCGACCGGGTGGCCGTGCTGGACCACCTGGAACAGCGCGCCGACGTCACCGACCTCTACGCCACCGGCTTCTGCATCGGCGGGCACCTGGCCTTCCGGGCCGCTTTCGACCCGCGGGTCGCGGCCACCGTCTGCTTCTACCCGACCGGCCTGCACAGCGGCTCGCTCGGTGCCGACGACCCCGGCTCGCTGGCCCGCGCCGCCGACATCAGCGGCCGCCTGCTGATCGTCTTCGGCTCCCAGGACCCGCACGTGCCGGCCGACGCCCGCCTGCAGACGGTCTCCGCGCTCTACGCGGCCGGCAGGGACGACGTCGAGCTGCACATCTACCAGGGCGGCGAGCACGCCTTCATGCGCGACGTCGGCCCGCGCCACGACCCGGTCCTCACCGACCTGGCCCTCACCGAGGCGGTCTCCTTCTTCACCGGCCGCTGAGCCGTCAGAAGCTGAGCCCGTCAGAAGCTGAGCCCGTCTTGAAGCTGAGCCCGTCAGAACGGGTGGAAGTCCTGGAACGGCGGCTCGAACGCCGGGTCCGGCAGACGCACCGCGCGGCAGCGGGGAACCTCCGCCCGGTAGGTGCCGCCGGCGAAGGCGCCCGGGATCGCCGTCCAGCCCAGGTTGCGCTCGTAGTAGCGCAGCGCGGTGCGCACCGGGGGCGCCCAGTCGTCGTCGAGGACGATCAGGCCGCCCGGCCGGACGATCTTGCGCAGGTGGTAGAGGTCGACGAACACCTCGTGGAACCGGTGGCTGCCGTCCACGAAGGCGGCGTCGGCGGTCACCCCGGCGGCCACCAGCCGGGGCAGGGCGGCCGACGACGGCTCCGCGACGAGCTCGGCGATCCGGTCCAGGCCGGCGGCGCGCAGCAGGTCCCAGCCGGCGTTGCCGAAGGCCCGCTCCTGGTACGGGTCGACGATCACGTGCCGGGGGCGGGGCGCGGCGACGGTCAGCAGGGCCTCGCCGATCGCCAGCGCGGAGCTGCCGTACGCCAGGCCGATCTCGACGACCGTGCCGGCCCGCTCCGCGATCAGCAGGTCCCGCAGCAGGTCGCAGTCGCGGGCGGGCAGCGTCACCCGCTCGAAGTCGAGGTGGCCGCGCGTGCGGCCGGGACCGGACCGGGCGAGCCGGCGGCGGACCGCCCGCACCCGGCTGGTCACTCGAGCCCGCTCGCCATCACGAGGACCTCGGTGAACTGCCGCCAGCCCGGCCGCGACGGATACGTCTCACCCCGGTTGCGGTAGTACCCCGGCAGCGACCGCACCGACTCCTGCGCCGCCTCCAGGAACGACTCGAGCGTGTGGTTCTCCCAGGCTTCCGGATGGGCGCGCAGGTCGGCGAGCATCCGCCCGATCACGTCCGCGGCGTCGTCGGCGGTGCGCACCCGGGCCACCTCGGCCGGTGCGACCGCCGCGTGCCGGCCGGTCTCGTATCCGTCGGTCATTCATCGATGATGCTCTGCGCGGGCCGGCAGCATCAGGGCCTCACCACCGACCGGGCGATACCCGGCGGCCTGGAAGGCGCGGACGCTGCGCGCGTTCCCGGCCGCCTGCTGCGACCAGACCGGCTCCCCGCCGGGGACGAGGTGGCGGGCGGCGACCGCCAGCGCCCGGCCCAGCCCGCGGTGCCGCTGGTCCGCGTCCACCTCGACGGCGGTCTCGCAGCGGCCGGCCACCCCGCGGCCGAGCAGCAGGATGCCGCCATCGGTGGCCCAGACCCGGACGTCGTCACGGCGGCGACGGCCGGACCGTACCCGTGGGTGGTCGGTGTCGGTGATCTCGCGCAGCGGGACCGGCGGCGGGCCGGGCAGCGCGGCGGCCACGGTGAGCACGTCGATGGTGTCCATGACCCGGCCGGTGCGGTCCAGCAGGGCGCCGAGGAAGCGCGGGTTCATGGCGGCGGCGAGGGCGTCGCAGTCGGCGGCGGCCAGGGTGGCGCGCACCCAGTCCGGGTCCTCGTCGGTGAAGATCACGGCGTGTGCGGTGAACGCGAGCACCCCGGCGTCGCGGCCGGTGAGCTGGGGGACCACGGTGGTGCCGCCGTCCGGCGGTGGGAAGCGCCCGGCCGCGGCGTCGTCGAGGATCTGTCGGAGCATCCGTCCATCATGATCGTCACTCGGTCAGCGGCACCGCAGGGTCGGGTCGCAGGGTGACCTTGACCGCCCCGGCGCGTGGCCCGGCCGACGCGGTGGCCAGCGCGGCCCGCCAGTCGTCCAGGCCGTAGACGTGGGTGACCAGGTCGTCCACCGGGTAGGCCGGATCGCCGAGCCACTCGACGACCTCCGCCATGGCGGGCCGCCCGCCGAGCGCCGGCTCCGGGCCGGAGTAGACGGTGCCCTGGACGGTGAGCTGCCGGTTCCACACCAGCGACCAGTCGGTGCGCTGCCGTCCGGCGCTGCCGACCAGCACCAGCATGCCGGTCGACCGCAGCAGGTGCAGGCCCAGGTCGATGGTGGAGCTGTGCCCCACGCAGTCGAAGACCACGTCGACGCCCTGCTGCAGGATCGGGGTCCGGGTGATCCGGGGCCGGATCACCCGCCCGCCGTGCTCGCGGGCCAGCGCCTCCACCACGTGCGGGCCGGGTTCCAGGGTGCGGGTGGCGCCGGCGCGCACGGCCCGGTCGCGGCTGAACGTGCCCGGGCCGACGACGGTGACGTCCAGGTCGGGGTGCAGCCGGCGCAGGGCGGCGGTGACCAGCAGGCCGATCGAGCCGGGCCCGATCACCACGGCCCGGTCGCCGCGGCGCGGCCAGCGCAGGGCCGCGTGCAGGGCGATCGACGCCGGCTCGGCGAGGACGGCGCGGCGTGCGGCGATCGCGCCGACCGGGTGCAGCTGCGTCTGGTGGGCGACCAGGTATTCGCCCCAGCCGCCGCCGAGCGCGGCGTCGAAGCCCTGGATCGGCGCGTGGCATCCGGAGGCGCCGGGTTCGTCGAAGCGCTCGCAGACGTACGGGTGACCCTCCCGGCACGCCCGGCACGGTGCGAATCCCCGGTGCGCGCAGGAGAGCACCGGGTCGACGGCGACCCGGTCGCCCTCGCCCACCGAGGTGACGCCCGGCCCGGTCGCCGCGACGACGGCGACGATCTCGTGGCCGAGGATCTGCCGGCGCGCCGAGAAGTAGCCGCTGAGCACCGGCGACGACCGGGCGTGCGCGACCGCGGTGTCACTGCCGCAGATGCCGGAGAGCTCCGGGCGCAGCAGCACCCAGCCGGGCGCGCCGGGCAGTGCCGGGCGGGGCAGGTCGTCGCGGAGCGAGAGCAGTCCGGCCACACCCCAGCCGGCGTTGCGGCCGGCGCCGCGGGGCAGGGTCTGCGCGGCCGCGGTGAGCACGTACCGGGGGATCGACAGGTCGGCGAGAACGGCGCGCATCGGCCCTCCGCGGCGTTGCGGGATGGTGTGCAGGCGATGCTGCCATCGATGATCCTCGGTGGGAAGGCCGCGGGCGATCATCCGGCGGGTGACCCGGCGGTGAGTCGCGGCGGCGGTGCGGCGCAGCGGTGCGGTGGCGTGTGACGATCGCGCCCATGCGTTTTGCCGCGGCCGTCACGGCGGCCCTCGTTCTGTGCGGCGCGGCGCCGGCGTCCGCTGCCCCGCCTCCGGGTCTCCCGTCCGTTCTGGACCGGGTCCTGGCTGATCCGGGGCTGGCCGGCGCGACCGTGGCGGTCGACGTGCGGGACGAGGCGACCGGGGCCACCGTCTACGCGCGCAATCCCGGCCTGCGGGTGCTGCCGGCCTCCAACCAGAAGCTGCTCACCGCGGCGGCGGCGCTGGAGGTGCTCGGGCCGGCGTACCGGTTCCGCACCACGGTCCGGCACACCGGCACGGTCCGGGCCGGGCGGCTGCGGGGCGACCTGCTGTTGCACGGGCAAGGGGACCCGACGATGACGGTCGCGCGGTTCGACGCGCTGGCGGCGGCCGTGGCGAAGGCCGGGATCCGGCGGGTGACCGGGCGGTTGGTGGCCGACGACTCGTGGTTCGACCGGGTTCCGCTCGGGCTGGACTGGTCGTGGCAGGACGAGCCGTCCGCGGACGCGGCCCCGGTCTCGGCGCTGACCTTCGCGGCGGGGGAGCGCTACGACACGGCGGCGGTAGAGATCCGCTATCGGCCCGGGAGGCCCGGGAGGCCCGGGAGGCCAGGGAGGCCAGGCAGCGCCGGGATACCGCCGGTGGTGAGCGTCTTTCCGCCGACGCCGACGGTTCGGGTGGTCAACCGGGCGGTCACCGGGACGGCCGGTGAGGTGGTCGCGACCCGGGGGCACGGGAGCCGGACGATCGTGGTTTCCGGCACCGTCACCTCGCCCGGGGCGGAGCTCGTCGCCGTACCCGATCCGGCGGCCACCTCGGCCGGCCTGTTCCGCACCGCCCTGCGCCGTCACGGCGTGACCCTGTCCGGCCGTACCGTCAAGGGGTTGTCGCCGGCATCGGCCCGGACCGTGACCGCCCAGGTCTCCGCGCCGCTGGACCGGCTGGTGCCGGCCGTGCTGAAGCTGTCCCGCAACGGGCACGCCGAGCTGTTGGTCAAGGCGATGGGCCGGGCCGCGTCGCCGGGGGTGCCCGGCGGCTGGCCGACCGGCCTGGCGGCGATGTCGCGGGCCCTCGCCGGCCTCGGCGCCGACCCGGGCGTGCTGACCCTGGCTGACGGTTCCGGCCTGAGCCGCCGCAACGGGGTCACCGTGCGGCAGCTCACCACCGTGCTGGCCGCGGCCCGGCACCGTCCCTGGTTCGCCGGCTGGTACGCGGCCCTGCCGGTGGCCGGCGACCCGGATCCGCTGGCCGGCGGCACGCTGCGCGACCGGATGCGGGGCACCGCGGCGGCGGGCAACGTGCGCGCCAAGACCGGGACGCTGACCGGCGTCAGCGCGCTCTCCGGATATGTGACCGGCGCGGACGGCCGGCGGCTGGTCTTCGCCGCGATCGTCAACCACACCCTGACCGGGGCCAGCGGGGTGCTGGACCGGCTCGCGGTCGCGCTGGCCGGCAGTAAGCGGACAGAAACTGGCCGCAATGACCCCTATCGTTCGGTGCGTGACCTCACGAACGCTCGACCGCCGCTCCCTGAACCGCGCGACGCTGGCCCGGCAGATGCTGCTGCGGCGGGCCCGGCTCACCGTGCCCGAGGCGCTCACCCGGCTCGGCGGTCTGCAGGCGCAGACCCCGCACACCTGGTACGTCGGGCTTTGGAGCCGGCTTGAGGACTACACCGCGGACCCGACCGCGGCGCTGCTGACCGAGGGCGCGATCGTCCGGATGGCGCTGATGCGCTCCACCATCCACCTGGTCACCGTCGACGACTGCCGGTGGCTGCGCCCGCTGGTCGAGCCGGTCATCGTGCGCAGCACCATGGGCGCCTTCGGCCGGCACCTGACCGGCGTCGACCGCGGCCGTCTGGTCGAGGCCGCCGGCAAGGCGCTCGCCGAACGCCCGATGATCTTCAGTGAGCTGGGCCGCGCCCTCGCCCCGGACTTCCCCGGGCACGATCCGGCCGCCCTGGCCCAGGCCGCCCGGATGTGGATGCCGCTGGTGCAGGTGCCGCCGCGCGGCGTGTGGGGGCGCAGCGGCCGCCCGGCCCACCTGCCGCTGGAGCAGTGGCCCGGCGCCGCCCTCGCCGCCGAGCCCTCGGTCGACGAGCTGTTCCTGCGCTATCTGGCCGCGTTCGGCCCGGCGACGGTCCGCGACGCCCAGCAGTGGTGCGGGCTGACCCGGCTGGCCGAGGTCGCCGACCGGCTGCGGCCCCGGCTGGTCACCTTCCGCGACGAGCACGGCGCGGAACTGTTCGACCTGCCGGACGCGCCACGCCCGGACGCGGACACCGAGGCCCCGGTCCGCTTCCTGTACGACTTCGACAACCTGCTGCTCTCGCACGCCGACCGGACCCGGGTCGTCACGGTCGACTACACCGTGCAGGGCTGGGGCGGCGGCAACATGGAGCAGCCGCGCACCGTGCTCGCGGACGGTTTCGCGGCCGCCACCTGGCGGATCGCCGCCGGCCGGAAGGCGGCCACCCTCACCGTGCGGCCGTTCCGGCGGCTCACCGCCGCCGAGCTCGACGGCATCCAGGCCGAGGGGGCGGCGCTGCTCGCGTTCCACGCGCCGGGCGCCGCCCAGGAGATCGTGGTCGGCTAGGATTTGCCGTCGACCCGGTCGCCGGCGTCCGAGTCGTCGGCGCCCTCCGCGCCGCCGCCACCGGTGCCCGGCGACTCGATGCTCGACTTGAGCGACTCGACGTCCTTGCACACGGTCTGCACCTGCAGGATCGCCGGGCCGACCTCGGCCGCCAGGGCGCCCTCCTCGGGCGTGCCCGCCGCGGCCTCGGCGCGCAGCGCGGCCGACTCCAGGACGTTCACCGCGCTGGTGATCAGGGTGCTCTGCGACGTGCGGCCGGCCGAGACGATGTCCTTGGCCGTCGCGACGTCGAGGTCGCGGCCCGCCTCACCCAGGGTGGCCTGGTTGGCGAGGGTGCAGGTGTGGTGGGTTCCGTCGTCCAGGCCGGGGATGATGGCCGGGGTGGTCGGTGCGGCGCCGGGTGCGGCGGACTCGCTCGAGGAAGCGCAGCCGGCGAGCCCGAGAAGGGTGCACAGGACGACGGCAGCGGTGGTGGTGGATCTGCGCATGACGGGCAAGGTTACCGATGCGATCGGTGGTGGCGCCGCCGGGCTCGGCCCGTGTGATCTGCGTCCGTCTTTCCACCGCTCGGTGACCGAGCGTTGCCTCCCGGCCGCCGCTGGTCAGATTTAGTCCTATCCGCCCTGATCTACCGGTTACTCACCGTGTCGATGGTGAGGAAGAAGGCCGGTCCCGGCCGGTCCGGCCGCCAGCCCTGCTCGCGTGCCCGGCGCACCACGGCGGCCACCAGCGACGGCACGACCGGGCCCGCCGCGGACCCGATCCAGTCGTCCGGCAGCCGGCCCGGCATGGTGGCGACCAGCACCGAACCCCGCCGCTCGGCACGCTCCACCGCGAACGACAGCGGCGCGGCCGCCAGCGCCTGCGGGAAGGTGGGCCGCCGCCGGACCCGCCAGCGATAGACGGCGCCGTCCACGGTGATCAGCCGGGAGCCTCTCTTCACCAAGACCATGGACGTCTACCTTTCCCCGCGGCGGGCGCGCGCAACCCGGGCCCGGGCATCATCGGGGTGTGACCGACACCGACTGGACGTGGGACGAGACGCTCTTCGCCGGCACCGCCGAGCACTACACGGCCGGCCGCCTGCCCTATCCCGCCGAGCTGATCGAAGCCCTCCGCCGGGAACTCGATCTCGACGGCACCGGCCGGCTGCTCGACGTCGGCTGCGGCCCCGGCTCGCTGACCGTGCTGCTCGCGCCCTCCTTCGCCGAGGCGATCGGCGTCGACCCCGACCCCGGCATGCTCGCCGAGGCCGCCCGCCGCCCCGGCCCGCGGAACATCCGCTGGCACCGCGCACGAGCCGAGGACCTGCCCGACGGGCTCGGTGTCTTCCGGGTGGTGACCTTCGCCCAGTCCTTCCACTGGATGGACCAGCCGCTGGTGGCCGGCATCGTCCGCGACCACATGCTGGAGCCCGGCGGCGTCTGGGCACACGTCGGCGGCACCACCCACCGCGGCGTGCCCGAGGGGGTCCTGCCGCTCCCGCAGCCCCCGTGGGACCGCATCGCCGAACTCGTCACCCGCTATCTCGGCCCGGTCCGCCGCGCCGGCCAGGGCAGCCTGCCGAACGGCACCCGCTCCGGCGAGGAGGACGTCATGCGCGCCGCCGGCTTCACCGGCCCGCACCGGCTCACCGCCGGCGGCGGCCGCGTCGTCGAGCGCACCGCCGACGACATCATCGCCTCCGTCCTCTCCCAGTCCGGCTCGGCCCCGCACCTGTTCGCCGGCCGGCTGCCGGCCTTCCAGGCCGACCTGCGCCACCTGCTGGCCACGGCCGCGCCCGGCGGGCGCTTCGCCGAGCTGACCGCGGAGATCGAGGCGGTCATCTGGCGGCTTCAACCCTGATCCCGGTACGGCCTACCCCGCCCGCCGAACCACACCGCCCGTGGCCATGCGCGAGCCGCGCACGTGGTCCCGGCCCCAGCGCGACCGCCGGGCTTAAGCACGTTCCGCGCAGCGGGCCCGCCGGGACTGTCCGGTCACCCGTGCCACCACCTCGGCTGCCCGCCAGCGTCGTCTCACGCCGCCCGAAGCAACCCCCAGCCGCAGCCGGGTGCTCCGGCTGCCCGCCAGGGTCGTTGGGGGTTGATCGTGGCGGTGCTCTGGTGCAGCTGGGTGATCCGGCTGGCGGTGAGGGTCGTCGAGGGTTGGTCGATGCAGCGCTCTGGTGCAGCTGGGTGGACCGGCTGGCGGTGAGGGTCGTCGAGGGCTGGTCGTGGCGGTGCTCTGGTGCAGCTGGGTGGGCCGGCTGGCGGTGAGGGTCGTTGGGGGTTGGTCGATGCAGCGCTCTGGTGCAGCTGGGTGGACCGGCTGGCCGTGAGGGTCGTTGGAGGGCGGCCGAAGCAACTCCCAGGTGCAGCCGGGGGAACCGGCTGGCCGCTAGGGCTGTCCGCACGCGCTCGAAGCAGCGCTGAGAGCCAGCTGACCAAGATCCGGCGTGAGTCGGTATGCGTTCAGGAGCGGACACCTCCGGGCCGCCGCCGCAGTCGGCGTCGTACGCCGTACGGCAGCGGGCACCTCGCGCAGCGGCGGGCCGGGCCGATGCGTGGTTCCCACGCTCACCGTCGCGATCGCGGACTGCGGGGAAGTTGGGGTGCGTTGCGGCCCGCGATGTCACAGGCGGTTGGCTGGCGGACCGCGCTTTCACACGCGGTCGGCGGGCGGCGCTGGGTGTGGGGAGGTGGGGTGTGCGGCGGACTGCGATGTCGCACGCGGCGGCCGGCCGGCGGCGGTGGGCAGCGGGTCGCGGCGGCGCAGCTGGAGAGCGGCGGCCGAGGCCAGCACCAGGAGCGCCCCGGCGAGCTGGATCGGGGTGAGCACCTCGTGCAGGGTGAGCGCCGCCAGCGCGGTGGTCACCACCGGCTCGAAGGTGGACAGGATCGCCGCGGCGGACGGGCCGGTGCGGCGCAGCCCGGCGAAGAACGTGACCTGTGCCAGCACGGTCGAGACCGCCGCGATGCACAGCAGCCAGAACCAGCCGCGCCACCCGAAGGTCAGCGCGACCGTGCCGGTGAGCAGGGCGTACCCCGCGAAGGTGAGGAACGCGCCGGCCATCACCAGCGCGGCGAGCGGCACCGGCGGGATCCGCTGCACGACGGTGTCCGCGACCAGGATGTAGACGGTGTAGGTGACCGCCGACCCGAAGGCCAGGACCGCGCCGAGCGGCTCGAAGGCCACGCCTCCGGTGCCGAGCAGGACCAGCAGCGTGCCGCAGGACGCGACCAGCAGCGCGATCACCCGGCCCGGCGTCAGCCGGTCCCGCCCGAGCAGCACGGCGGTCACCGTGACCAGCACCGGAAAGGTGTAGAGGATCAGCGAGAGCAGCGGCGCGTCCATGATGCGCAGGGCGGCGAAGTAGAGGCCGGCCTGGGTGGCGTACCCGACGGCGCCCATCGCCAGCGCCGTGACCAGCACGCGCGGCCCGGCTCTCCACCGGCGTCCGGGCCGTGCCAGGTGCAGCGCGGCGAGCAGGGCCGCCGCCAGGCCGAAGCGGACCAGCAGCAGCGCGGGTGTGGAGACACCCTCCTGGTAGGCGAACTTGCCGAACACCGCCATGGCGCCGAACGCGGCCGCCGAGATCAGGCACAGAACAGGACCCATGGGTCGAGCATCAGCCGCCTGACAGTTCAGGTCCAGTGACGATTCCTGGAGCTGAATCATTAGGATTTGTGGATGATCGATTTCCGGCGGCTCCGGTTCCTCCGCGAGTTCGAGGAGCGGGGCACCCTGGGCGCCGTCGCCACCGCGCTCGGCTACAGCCCGTCCGCCGTCTCCCAGCAGCTCACCCTGCTGGAGAAGGAGTCCGGCGCCCGGCTGTTCGAGAAGGCCGGCCGCGGTGTGCGGCTCACCGACGCCGGCCGGCTGCTGGCCCGGCACGCCCGGATCCTGCTGGCCGCGGCCGAGGCGGCCGAGGCCGACCTCGCCGCGCTGGGCGGCCAGGTCCGGGGCACGGTCCGCGCCGGCGGGCTCCAGTCGGCGGCCCGCCGCCTGCTGGTGCCCGCCGTGGCCCGGATGGCCGCCGAGCACCCGCGAGTCCGGGTCGAGGTCACCGAGCTGGAGCTGGAGCAGGCGCTGCCCGGGCTGCGGCTGGGCTCGGTCGACGTGATGGTCAGCGACGAGTACGACGGGCACCCCCGCCCCCGCCCCGGCGGCCTGCGGTTCACGCCGCTGCTGGACGAGCCGCTGCACCTGGTCCTGCCGGCCGCCCACCCGCTGGTCCGCGCCGGCGGCCCGGTCCCGGTCGCCGCGCTGCGCGACGACATCTGGACCGCCTCCGACGAGGGCACCGGCCACCACGCCATGGTGGTCGGCACCTGCCGTGCCCTCGGCGGCTACGAGCCGGACCTGCGGCACCGCTCGGGCGACGTGGACGTCATCCTCGACCTGGTCCGCATCGCCGGTGCGGTCGCGCTGCTCCCGGCGATGACCCTGCCGGCGGACGATCCGGGGCTGGCGGTCCGTCCGGTGGCGGAGGCGGCGGCCGGGCGCCGGCTGTTCCTGGTCACCCGGGACGGCCCGGCGGGCCCGGCCCTCACCGCGTTCCTCGCGGCGGTCACCGATCTGGCACAGCGACTGCCGTGACCAGGCGCCGGTCCAGGTCCAGGAAGGTGACCGTGTCGGTGACCCGCCCGCCGGCGACCTCCAGGACGACCAGCGCGAACGGCTCGTGCCGCCCGTCCGGGCCGGGGCGGGTCTGCCAGAACGCCGGCGACCCGTTCACCGCCACCGGCCGCAGCTGCGCGCCCTCGCAGGACGACTCGGGAGCCAGCATGGCCCGGCGGATCTGGTCGCGGCCGTGCAGCCACCACACGAACGGCGGCATCGACATCGTCGCGTCCTCGTGCAGCAGCGCGACCAGCGCCTCGACGTCGTGGCGCTCGAACGCGGCGCAGTACCGGTCGAGCAGGGCCCGCCGGGCGGCGTCCGGCGGGTCGGCGGGCGCCGGAGCGTGCTCCCGCAGCGTCGCCCGCGCCCGCTGCAGCGCGCTGTTCACCGCCGGCACCGTGCCGTCGAGCAGGCCGGCGACCTCCTCGGCGCTCCAGCAGAGCACGTCACGCAGGATCAGCACGGCACGCTGCCGCGCGGGCAGGTGCTGCAGGGCGGCCACGAACGCGAGCCGGATCGTGTCCCGCAGCACCGCCTGTTCCGCGGGGTCGCCGGTCGCCGGCAGGGCGCGGCTGTCCGCGATCGGCTGGATCCACCGGTTCGCGGCCAGCGGCGCGCCGATCGCGGCGCCGGCGTCCGAGGCCGGGCCGAGGTCCATGGCCAGCGCCCGCCGCTGGGCGCTGCGCAGCATGTCCAGGCAGACGTTGGTGGCGATGCGGTAGAGCCAGGTGCGCAGCGAGGCGCGCCGCTCGTCATAGCGGTCGAGGGCCTGCCACGCCCGCACCAGGCTCTCCTGCACGGCGTCCTCGGCCTCCAGGCCGGAGCCGAGCATCCGGTAGCAGTAACCGGTGAGTTCGACGCGGAACCGTTCCAGCTCGGCGGTCATTCCGGCAATGGTAGGACCGATGAGTCCGGCGCCCGCGTCCCGTATCCCTGTCATGACACCTCTTCGACAGGACGACATCCTGGCCGCGGTGACCGCGGAACGTACCGAACTGGCCGATCTGCTGGCGCAACTGCGGCCGGAGCAGTGGGACGCTCCGACGCTGTGCGCGGGCTGGCGGGTGCGCGAGGTCGTGGCGCACACGACCATGCCGTTCCGGATGTCGGCACCCCGGTTCTTCTGGGAGCTGGCCCGGTCCGGTTTCCGGTTCAACCCGATGGCCGACCGGTGCGCCCGGCGCGACGCGGCCCGGATGAGCAGCGGCGAACTGCTCGCGGTGCTGCGGGCCAACGTCGCCCACCCGTGGCGGCCGCCGGGCGGCGGGCTGCTGGGCGCGCTCTCCCACGAGGTGATCCACGGGCTGGACATCACGACCGCCCTGGGCACGGGGCGGCGCGTTCCGGCGTACCGGATGGATCTTGTGCTGGCCGGGATGGCGCCGAAGAACCTGGCGTTCTTCGGCGCCGACCTGGCCGGCGTGTCGCTGCAGGCGACCGACCGGGAGTGGAGCCTGGGCGACGGCGCGCCGGTGCGGGGCATCGCTCAGGATCTGCTGCTGGTCGCCTGCGGCCGGCTGCTGCCGCCGGGCCACCTCGACGGCGAGGCGGCCGCCCGGTTCACGCGCAGGTGCTGAGCATGCTCTGCAGGGCGCTCTTCTCCGAGGACTGCACGCTCAGCGCCCAGTGGTGCTTCACCGCGATCCACATCCGGGCGTAGGTGCACCGGTACGAGCTGACCGACGGCTGCCACGTCGACGGGTCCTGGTCGCCCTTGGCCTGGTTCACGTTGTCGGTGACCGCGATCAGCTGCGGCCGGGTCAGGTCGTTGGCGAAGCTCTGCCGTTTGCTGGTGGTCCAGGCGCTCGCCCCGGACCGCCAGGCCTCGGCCAGCGGCACCACGTGGTCGATGTCGACGTCGGCGGCCGCGGTCCAGGTCGCCCCGTCGTAGGGCGAGAACCACGAACCGGACGTGGCGGCGCAGGCCGAGCTGGTCACCACGTTGACGCCGTCGCGTTTGAGGACGGTCTCCCGGGTGTTGCAGGCGCCGCTGATCGTGATCCAGTGCGGGAACAGGTCCCGGTCGTAGCTGGAGGCGTTCGCCTCGGCCTTCACGGTCAGCGCGTTGAGGTAGGTCTGCGCGGTGGACTTGGCGGGGATGCCGGTCGGTGCGGCCTGGGCGGGGGTGGTGGTCAGGCCGATGGCGGCGGCGATCGCGCCGGCGAGCAGGCCGGCCACGAGGCGGGGACGAGCGGACAGGTGCATGCGAGCTCCCATCGATGAGGATCGTCCTGGTCGGACGAGACAGATCTACGGGAGCCCGGCGTCAACAGATCATGATGAACGTGAATTCCTCGTGTCCGGATCACCAAGATCAGGCCGACAGTGACATCGCCGGCTCGTACTGCCGCCAGCAGTTCTTGCCCTGGTGCTTGGCCGCGTACATCGCCAGGTCGGCCGCACGCAGCAGGGTGACGACGTCGTCGCCGTCCTCGGCGCTGGCCACGCCGATGCTGGCGTGGGCCCGCACCTGCTGGCCGCCGATCAGCACCGGCGTCTCGAAGGTGCGCAGGATGCGCTGGGCGGTCTGCTCGCCGGCGCGGGCGTCGCACTCGCGCAGCAGCACCGCGAACTCGTCACCGCCGAGCCGGGCCACCACGTCGTCGGCGCGCACCGCCGAGCGCAGGTGGTCGGCCACCCCGGCGAGCAGGGTGTCCCCGGCCGCGTGCCCGAGGGTGTCGTTCACCGCCTTGAACCCGTCCAGGTCGATCAGCAGCAGCGACACCGTGCCGGGCGGCTGGTCCGCGAGGGTCTCGGTGAGCTGCTCGTGGAAGTGCGTACGGTTGGCCAGCCCGGTCAGCCCGTCGTAGTGCGCCTGGTGCCGCAGCCGGGTCTCGTGCTCGCGCAGGTCGGCCAGGGTGTCGTCGAGCTCCTTGATGAGCCGGGTGTTGTCGTGGAAGGCGACCAGTTGACGTGCCGCTACCAGCGCGATGATCACGCCGAGTCCGGCGACGACGCCCCAGATCTGCGCTCCGTGCTCCCCGCGCAGCGCCTGGCGCAGCACGACGATCAGCGAGGTGAAGACGACGACGATCGACCCGTACGGCAGCAGGCTGTAGGGCTTGCGGCGGCGTGAGCCGAAGGCGCTCTGGTCGAACCGCGCCATGATCTCCTGGGTGCGCGCGCCCACCGCGATCAGCAGCGACGGCAGGAAGCGGACCGCGAAGACGTACGCGGGCAGCCGCTCGGTCTCGCCCAGCGCGACGAACACGCCGATGCCGTTGACCGCCGACGCGACGATCATCGGGATGGCCGCGGCCCGGTGCATCGGCGCGTTGCCGCTCAGCACCATCTTCACCGAGGCGAAGCCGGCCGTGAGGATCACCGCCGCGGTGGCGACCGCGGTCAGCCAGTCGGCCTTGTCCACGGTGATGCACCAGGCGACCACCGCGCCGCCGACCAGCACGGTGGCCGAGTCGAGCCAGAAGGCCAGCCGCTCGCGCCGGGACCGGCTGGGGTGCGGATGGGCCAGCATCGCGATGACCAGCAGGGCGAGGCCGATGGCGAAGCAGGTGCTCTGCACCACCCCGCCGGCCGACGAGCCGGTGCTCGTGGTGAACAGCTCGGTGATCGCCTGGGTGGCGTCGCCGCAGGCGAACAGCACGCCGCAGGCGGTGAGCACGATCCAGAAGCGGCGGACGGCGCCGGTCGCGATCCGGGCGACCTGCCACGACGAGTACGCGAGCAGCGCGTCGAGCGGCACCTGGAAGGCCCAGTAGATCTGGGTCTCGGCCTCGAAGTTCCCGTGGAAGGCGAACAGCAGGATGACGGCGGCGGCCGTCCACCAGCCGGCCGCCGTCAGCACGGGATCCCGGCGGATGACGGGTGCGGCACTCATGTAAGCAGTGATCGGCTGGTCCGGCTTCCTCATGAGGTTTCGCTCGCTGTGTACAGACGTACACAGGATATGTACGATCGTACGCATGACGACCGCCACCCGTCCCGCCGCGCCTTCGCGCCAGGCCCGGCTCGCCCGCGCCGCCGTGGCCGCGGTCTTCCTCACCAACGGCGCGCTCTACGCGAATGTCGTACCCCGCTTCCCGCAGCTCAAAGCCGACCTGGACCTGTCCAACGCGGCGCTCGGCGCGGCCATCGCCGCGATGCCGTTCGGCGCGCTGCTGGCCGGCTTGTTCGCCGCGGCCGCGATCCGCCGGTTCCGGTCGTCCCGCGTCGCCGCCCTCGGCATCGTGCTGCTCGCCGCGTCCACCTTCCTGATCGCCTTCGTGCCGAACGTGTTCGCGCTGGCGGCCGTCATGTTCCTGGCCGGCGCCCTCGACTCGGTCATCGACGTCGCGCAGAACGCGCACGGCCTGCGCGTCCAGCGCCTCTACGGGCGCTCGATCGTCAACGCCTTCCACGGCCTGTGGAGCGTCGGCGCGGTGCTCGGCGGCCTGATGGGCTCCGCCGCGGCCGGGCTGGGCCTGGCGCTCGGCGTGCACCTCGGCATCTCCGCCGTGCTGTTCAGCGTGGTCGCGCTGGTGGCCTACCGGTTCCTGCTGCCCGGCCCGGACGGCGCCGAGCGCGCCGACGAGGCGGCCGCCCCGGCCACCGGCGCCGGCAGGCGCGCCTGGGCCGCCCCCGCCGTGCGGGTGCTGGCCGTCCTCGGCGTGCTGGCCGCCTGCGGCGCGCTGGTCGAGGACGCCGGCGCCTCCTGGGGCGCGATCTACCTGCGTGACGAGCTGACCACCGGCGCCGCCGCGGCCGGCCTGGCCTTTGTGGCGCTGCAGGTGGCGATGACCGCCGGCCGGCTGGCCGGTGACCGGGTCGTCGACCGGTTCGGGCAGCGGGCCGTGGTGCGCGCCGGCGGCCTGCTCGCCGCCGCCGGCATGGGCCTGGCCCTCGCGTTCCCGTCGCTCGGCACCACCCTCGCCGGGTTCGCGCTGGCCGGCCTCGGCGTGGCCACCCTGGTCCCGGCCGCCATGCACAGCGCCGACGAGCTGCCCGGCCTGCCCGACGGGATGGGCCTGACCGTGGTGAGCTGGCTGCTGCGGGTCGGTTTCCTGCTGTCCCCGCCGCTGGTCGGCCTGGTCGCCGACCAGACCAGCCTGCGGGTGGGCCTGCTCACCGTGGTGATCGCCGGCCTGGTCACCGCCGTCTGCGCCCGGGTACTCGTGGATCGCACGCAGCAAGCACACTGAGATCATGGCGACAGCGATGAGCGACGCGCAGTGGCGGGCCTTCCTCGGGCACGGCACGCGCACCGGAAAACTGGCCACCACCCGCGCCGACGGGTCACCGCACGTGATGCCGATCTGGTTCGTCCTGGACGGTGACGACCTGGTCTTCAACACCGGGGCGACCAGCGTGAAGGGACGCAACCTGGCGCGCGACCCGCGCGCCACGGTCTGCGTCGACGAGGAGACCCCGCCGTACGCGTTCGTCACCGTCCGCGGGAGCGTCACGATCAGCGAGGACCTGGAGTCGATGCTCGAGTGGTCCACCCGGATCGCCGAGCGCTACATGGGCGCCGAGCTCGCCGGTGAGTACGGCGCCCGCAACGCGGCCCCCGGCGAGCTGCTGGTCCGCCTGCGCGTGGAGAAGGTCATCGGGTTCACCGGGGTGGCGTCATAGCCGGGCGGCCCACTCCTCGCGGGTGATCGCGTACTCCACCTCGCCCTGCTCGGCGCCGGGCAGCGGGTCGTCGAAGACCGGGTGGAAGGTGCGCACGTGCCGCATCCCCACCGCGGCCATGACACCCCGGGAGCCGGCGTTGACCGCCATGGTCTGCGCGATCACCCGCTGCTGCCCGGCCGTCTGGAAAGCGTGCCGGAGCAGCTCCCGGGAGACCTCGCTGGCCAGGCCCTGCCGCCAGAACCGGCGGACCAGGCGGTAGCCGAGCTCGGCGACGCCCGGTTCCGGGCCGGGCGCCGGCGGCAGCATCATCAGCCCGACGAACTCGTCGCCGGCGCCGAAGGCCATCCAGAAGCCGAGTCCGTCGACCTTGCGGCCCAGGTCCATCCGGGTGGCGTGCGACTCGATCACCTCCTCACGGGAGCGGGACCGGCCGAAGATGTAGCGCAGCACCTCGGGGTCGGAGTCGAGCTCCACCTCCAGGTCGAGGTGCTCGTCAGCGAGCGGGACGAGCAGCAGGCGGTCGGTGCGCAGGATCGGTTGCGGCATGCCGCCATTCTGCGGGCAGCGGATCGTACGGCCCCACGCCGCACGACCGGATCCCGTGGTCCCGCAGAGCCCGGTGGCACCGGTGCACCGCGTCCGGCGCGCCGACCGCGATCGGGTAGCCGTCGACGCGGTCCGCGAACATGGTGAGCAGCACGGCGTCGGCCAGCCGGGCGCCGGGCAGGGCCCGCCACACCGCGGTGACGCCGGAGTCGAGCGAGTGCGCCCGGTCGCCGCCGAGGTAGACCGCGGCGACCGGTTCGCCGTCGAGCCGGTGCGGCGCCGGCGGTTCGAGATCCACCTGCAGTTTCGGCCACAGCTCGTCGACCAGCCGCGGGATGTCGGCGTGGGCCCGGAGATCGTCGCCGGCCGGGCGCGCCGGGTTGGGATCCGCGGCGGCCGCGGCGAACGGCTCGGCGCAGGCGGCGCACCGGCCGGAGAGGTGGTTGCCCTGACGGGCCAGCTCACCGGGCCGCTCGGCGGCGTGCACCACGTTGGCGAACAGGCCCAGCGCGTGCCGGGAGCGCACCGACCGCTTGATCTTCCGGACCTTCTCGAACGCGTCGGGGCCACTGACCCGCAGCACCTCGGAGGGCTCCCCGCACAGGTAGCGGTCGAGGAACGCCCGGGCCAGCACGTGGCCGGCGTCGGTGTACTCGGTCCAGAGGAACCGGGTGTCGTCCGGGGTCAGCCGGATCCGGTGCCGGCAGTCGATGCTCAGGCCGGCCCGGGCGACGGTGCGTTCCACGTCGCCGGTCAGCCCCCGGCGCAGGCAATCGGGCTTCAGCAGCAGAAAAGCGTTCACGAGGCTTTCCAGGATAGTCAGGCCGCCACAGCCGCCGGTTCGGCCGACGGTTCCAGCGACTCCTGCCAGATCGCCCAGCGGGTGTCCGGCCCGAGCGCCTTCGCCCGGTACATGGCCAGGTCGGCGCGGTGCACCAGCTCGTCGTGGGTCAGTTGACCGGGTGCGGAGACGGCCACCCCGATGCTGGCCGCCAGGGTGATCAGCCGGCCCTCGATCGCGACCGGGCCGAGCGCGGCCGCGATCCGGCCGGCCAGCTCGTACGCCCGCTCCGGGAACCCGACGTCCGGCAGCACCACCGCGAACTCGTCGCCGCCGAGGCGGGCCGGCAGACCCGGCGCCGGCACGCAGCGCCGCAGCACCTCGGCGAAGGCCACCAGCGCCAGGTCACCGGCCTTGTGGCCGAACGAGTCGTTGATCTCCTTGAAGCCGTTCATGTCGATCACCAGGATCGCGCTGTGCTGCCCGGTGCGCGCGCCCCGCTCCAGCGTCCGGTACGACGTGGCCCGGAACAGGCCCCGGTTCGCCAGCCCGGTCAGCGCGTCGGTGCGGGCCTGCTCGTCGGTCTCCCGCTGCACCAGGGTCTGCCGGAACAGCACCAGCGCGCTGAGCGCGGCGCCACCGAGCGCGAGACCGCCCCACGGCGAGAAGCGCCCCTCGTCGACGGCCGCGCCCAGCATCAGCAGGTGCGCCACCGCGACCGCGGCGAACGGCAGGAACCGGCCCCACCGGAACCCGGGCCGCGGCTCGCGGGCGGACCCGCCGGAAGCCCGGCACTGCTCCACGGCGGCCGCCGCCAGCAGCGCGTCCGCGGTGATCCAGCAGACGAACTGCCAGGAGTTCTGCGTCGCCAGGTCGTGCCCGTTCAGGTAGCCGTGCACGGCGTCGCCGACGAACAGGACCAGCGTGCCGGCGGTGAGCAGCCGCAGCGGGCGCTGCGCGGCCCTGTCGGCGCCGCGCAGCAGCGCCAGGGAGGCGACGAAGAGCAGCGCCAGGTCGCCGATCGGGTACACCATGGCGCTGACGATCACGCCGGGCGCCAGGCCGTGCCGCTCCACGTACGGGTCGAACGCCAGGTACCAGAGCACCATCGAGCCGCCGACCAGCACGGTCAGCGCGTCCAGACCGGTCTTCAGCCGGTCCCGGCGGTTCATCGGCGCGAGCGGGAACCGCTGCAGCGCGATGATCAGCGCCACCACGAAGATCACGTGGCTGATGTCGGCAGCGGCCGAGCCCGCCTCGTCGACGGCGAACACCAGCACCGGGGTGCTGGCCACCAGCACGGCGAAACACGCGGCGACCGCACCCCAGGCCTGCCGCAGCCGCGGCGGCAGCGCCGTCGTGCGGGCCGCGCGGACCGCCGCCACCAGGCCGAACACGCCGAACGCGAACCGGGCCAGCTCGGCGACCCGGTCGTACGAGGCGAACCCGGTGACCAGCGCGGTGCCGGACAGGGCCACCATCGTCACGTACAGCCCGCCGAGCAGCAGGTATGCCGCGGCCGGCGCGGGCGCCCGTCGGTGCCGGGGTGGCGGCACACGTCTCGTCCAGGTCTGCATGACGCCTTGGATCGGTACCGCCGCCGGGCCACTTGAGCAACCGCCGGGGTGCAGGCCGGTGGTCGATAGGCTTCGCGGATGCCAGTACCGCAGACCCACGACGAGGCGGTCGCCGCCGCCCACCGGCTCGCCGCCCGCCTCGAACCCGGCGCGGCCCGCCGCGACCGCGACGGCGCCGCCGTGATCCCGCACGAGGCGCTCGCCGACCTCGACGCCTCCGGCCTGCTCGCGATCACCGTTCCGGCCGGCGACGGCGGCCCCGGCCTCGGCCCGAGCACCCTCGCCGAGGTCGCCCGCGTCCTGGCCGCCGCCGACCCGGCGATCGCCCAGGTCCCGCAGGCCCACTACCTGATGATCGACATCCTGGCCGTGCACGGCAGCCCGGACGCCCGCAAGCGCCTCTACAGCGACGTGCTCGCCGGCCGCCGGCTTGGCAACGCCCTCGCCGAGCGCGGCGGCAAGCACGCCCAGGACTTGAAGACCCGGATCGCGGGTGGCCGCCTCGACGGCGTCAAGTACTACACGACCGGCGCCCTGACCAGCGCGTGGATCGCGGTCAGCGCCCTCGACGAGAACGACCGCCTGGTCCTGGCCTTCGTCCCCCGCGACGCCGAGGGCGTGCACGTCGACACCGACTGGGACATGGTCGGCCAGCGCGCCACCATCAGCGGGACGGCGACGTTCACCCGGGTGGCGGTGGAGCCGCAGCTGCTCGTCGCCTACGCCGGGGCGTTCGCCGTGCCGCAGCAGCTGGGCGCCCGCGCGCAGCTGTACCACGCCGCCATCGAGGTCGGCATCGCCGGCGCCGCGCTGCGCGACGCCCGCTCCTACCTGCGTGACAAGGCCCGCCCGTCCACCGAGGCGGTGCGGGCCGGCGCCGTGGCCGCCACCGACGACCCGCACGTGCGGCACCGCTACGGCCGTCTCGCCAGCCGCGTCCGGGCCGCTGAGGCGTTGCTGGGGTCGTCCGCCCGTACCCTCGACGAGGTGGGCCTGATCCCCGCCGATGCCGAGGCCGCGGCGCGTGGCTCGCTCGCGGTCGCGGCCGCGAAGGCCTTCGGCAGCGAGATCGCGCTGGAGGCCGGGTCGGAGCTGTTCACGCTCTGCGGCACCAGTTCGGCGGCGGCGAAATACGATCTCGACCGGCACTGGCGCAACGCTCGCACGCACAGCGTGCACGATCCTATGGACTGGAAGTACGCGCACATCGCGGCCTACGAGCTGGCCGGTGTCCTGCCGCCCAACCACGGCCAGCTCTAGCTCAGAGCAGGCGCCAGCGGAGATCCTCGTCCCACGGTCTGGTCGCGCAGATCACCGGGAAGCCCAGGCGGGAGACGGCGCGGCTGCCCTCCGCGGAGCACCGGCTGCCGAGGGTGACCACCTGCGGGGACGCGCTGGTGGCGGACGGCGTGGGGGAGGGCTGAGCGGGCCGGCGGCTGGCCGAGGGGCTGGGCGCCGGCGTGGTGGTCACCGCCGGCTGTGGCGCCGATGAGGCCGTCGTCGGCTTGGTCGCCGGCTTGCGGGACGGCTGCTTCGACTTCGGCTTGCGCGAGGGTTTGCGGGACGGTGACGGGGAGGCTTCCCCGGTCGCCGGCACGGGCGGCGCGTCGGCGACGGGCGTGGTGGGACCCGCGGACACGAGAGTCGGGGTGCCGGGCGGCTCGCCGGTGGCCCAGGTCGGCTCGGCCGGACGTTCGAGCAGACCCGCGATGATCATGCCGGCGCCGAAGAGCAGCGTGACCGCCAGCGCCGACAGGGCGAGCAGTCGCGGCCGGTGCGTCGCGGGCCGCGGCGACGCGGCCAGTGCCAGTGCCGTGGAGCGGGCCGGCGCGGCGAGCTCCAGCGCCGCGGGCCGCGGTGGTGCGGGCGGTTCCGGCGTCGAAGGCTGCTCCTCCGGGGACGACGCGGTGGAACCGTAGATCATCGGTACAGCGTGGCGGGACGTGATGATCTTGGCGAGGGGCGTTCGTGCCGGTCCCCTCGCCGGTTCGGCTGCGGCCCGTCGGCGAAACGGCGGGCGATCGGACCCGTCCGGGTCTTGCCGCCGGCCCGGCCGCGGCGCGGGCTCGCCGTATCGGACCCCGTCCGGATCTTGCCGTCGGCCCCGGCACGGCGCGGCCGCGCCGGGCGAGCGCGACGGTCAGCCGCGGCCGGAGTGGCGGAAGGAGGCGAAGACCACCTCGCCGCTGTGCTCGAACCCGAGCCGCTCGTAGAGCCGGATGGCGTCGTCGTTGTCCGACACCACGTGCAGGAACGGCAGCTCACCGCGCGCCAGGATGCCGGCCGCGACCGCCATGGTGAGGCGGGCGCCGAGGCCCTGGCCGCGGAACTCCGGGTCCGTGCAGACCGCGCTCACCTCGGCCCAGCCCGGCATCCGGAAGCGCTCGCCGGCCATCGCGACGAGCCGGCCGGAGGAGTCGCGGATGCCCAGGTAGCCGCCCAGGTCGACGGTGCGCTTGCGGAACGGGCCGGGCTGCGCGCGGGCGACCAGCTCCAGCATCTCGGGCACGTCGTGCTCGGTGAGCCGGACCGCCTCCGGGTCGTCGACGCCGGTCATGCTCTGGCCGATCATCTGCTGGCCGTGCATCACGGACTCGGTCTCCCAGCCGGCCAGCGGGGTGATCGACGGGCCGGTGAGCAGCGCGACGTCGGTGAGCGTCGCCAGGTCGCGCCAGCCGGCCGGGTCGCCGGGGTCGCGCAGCGCGCAGAACGGGGAGATCTCGGGCAAGTATCGGGCAGCGTCGCCGGCCGCCTCGGCGAAACACGCCTGCGGCCCGGCGAGGGACGCCCACACGGGATTGTTCAGCACACCTGCGACCCTGCCCGGTCCCACCGCCCCGCGCTAGTAGATATCTGTCAAACCACCCACGCGGACGCACGCTCATCGTGAGACGAGTTCGGCGGAGACGGTGAGCGCCGGGATGTCGGCCGGCCAGAGCGGCTTGGCGAACAGGTAACCCTGGCCGTACCGGCACCCCATCGTGTCCAGCGCGGTGTGCTGGCCGGTCTCCTCGATGCCCTCGGCCACCACGGCCAGGTCGAGGTTGTGCGCCAGCGTGACGATCGCGTCGACCAGGGCGTGCTGCTGCCGGCTGTGCAGAATGTCGTCGATGAACGACTTGTCCAGCTTCAGCACGTCCACCGGCATCTGCCGCAAGTAACTCAGCGAGGAGTACCCCGTACCGAAGTCGTCGATCGCGATCCGGACCCCCATGGCGCGCAGCGCCTTGAGGTCCGCGAGGACCTTGTCGGCGTCGCGCAGCACCAGGCTCTCGGTGATCTCCAGCAGCAGCCACTCCGGCCGGGCGCCGGTGTCGGCGAGCGCCTGCCGGACCACGTCGGTGAAGTCCGCACTGCGGAACTGGCGCACCGACACGTTGACGCTCACGTAGCGCAGCGTCGACGCCGGGTTCTCCGCCCGCCACTCGGCGAACTGTCGCAGGGCCTCACGCAGCACCCACGAGCCGATGCCGACGATGGCGCCGCTCTCCTCGGCCGCCTCCACGAAGTGGAACGGCCCGAGCAGGCCCCGCACCGGGTGCTGCCAGCGGACCAGCGCCTCCACGCCGGTGACCCGGGCGCCGGCCAGCTCGACGATCGGCTGGTACTGGAGCACGAACTGCTCGCCCTCGATCGCCTCGTGCAGCGCGGTGCGCATCTCCAGGCGCTGCACCATCGCGGTGTGCAGGTCGCTCTGGTAACGCTGCCAGGCGCCCTTGCCGAGACCCTTCGCCAGGTAGAGCGCGAGGTCGGCGTGCCGCAGCAGCTCGGTGGCGTTCTCCGCGTCCCGGCTGGTGGCGACGCCGACGCTGGCGCCGCCGCTGACCTGGTGCACGATCCCGTCGGTGGAGGTCACCTCGATCGGCTCGGCCAGCGCGGCCACGAGCCGCGCGGCCACGTCCTCGGCGGCGTCGGCGCTGTCACTCTGCTCCACGAGTACGGCGAACTCGTCCCCACCCATCCGGGCGGCGGTGCTGCCCGCCCCGATGATCGCGGAGATCCGCCGGGCCACGGTGAGCAGCAGCTGGTCGCCGACGGCGTGCCCGAGGGTGTCGTTGACCTCCTTGAAGTCGTCCAGGTCGACGAAGAGCACGCCGAGGGTGGCCCCGTCACGGGCGGCCACGCTGAACGCCTGCTCCAGCCGGTTGCGGAACAGCACCCGGTTGGCGAGCCCGGTCAGCGCGTCGTGGAACGCCTGGTGGGTCAGGTCGTCCTCGAGGCGGCGGCGCTCGGTCACGTCGCGCAGGGTGATCACCAGGCCCCGTACGGTCGGGTCCTCGCGAAGATCGCGCAGGTCGCACTCGATCTCCACGCGCCGGCCGCCGCGGTCGGCGGCGAGGCCGATCCCGTCCAGGTCGCCGGCGCCCTGCCCGACCCGGGTCAGGACCTCGCGCAGCGCCTCCTGGGAGTCGGCGGCGAGCAGCTCGGCGAACGGCGAGCCGGTCGGGTCGCCGTGGCCGAACAGCGCCTCGGCCGACGGGCTGGCGTAGCGGATGGCGCCGTCCTCGTCGAGGATCAGGATGACGTCGGCGGCGCTCTGGATCAGCGTGCGGAAGTACGCCTCGGTGTCGCGGCGGCTCACCTCGGCGGTGAGCGCGATCCGCTCCAGCACCACGGCGACCTGCGCGCCGAGCGCCTCGAACGAGTGGCGCACCGTGTTCAGCACCGCTTCCGGGCCGCCGATCACCAGCACGCCGTAGCCGCCGCCGGGCATCGGCTGGGTGCCGTAGAGCGCGTAGGGGAAGCCGCCGGCGTCACCGTGCGGCAGCTCCGCGGCCGGCATCAGCCGCATCGCGATCTCCGCCTCGCCGGGGAACACCTCCTGCGGGATGTCCAGGTGGTAACGGTGGTCCGACGGCCAGAGCCGGGCCACCGCGCGCCGCACCCCGGCCGCCACGTCGTCGGCGGTGGCGGCGGCGAACAGGGTGGCGCTCGCCTGCCGCAGCGCCCGCTCCCGGGCGCCGGCCTGCCGCTGCGCCAGCGCCAGGTCCCCGACCCGGGCCAGGACCAGCAGGAACATCACCGCGGCGGCGCCGGCGATCACCGGCGCGTCAACCACGCCGCCGCGGGCGATCTCGACCTCGTGTCCCTGCAGGTACTCCGCGACCAGCACGGCCGGGGCGATCAGGGCGGCGGCGGCCAGCCAGAACAGCCGGTGCCGGCCCATGTCGAGGCTGATCCGGTCGGCGGGCCGGGTGAGGGTGCGCATCGACGGCTGCAGCGCCGCGTACCCCATCAGGCTGTAGAAGACCACCCAGCCCAGGTCGACCGGGCCACCCAGCGCCCAGTCGCTGTTGAGCTGCGACTGGCCGTAGAAGACGTCGGAGATCAGCAGCCCGACCATGGCGATCCCGATGGTCGTCACCGCACCGCCGCGCCGGCCGGCGCCGCTCACCATCCGCATGATCATCGCCAGCACCAGCACGTCACCGAGCGGGTAGCCGATCGAGACCAGCTTCTCCAGCACCGACAGGTGCTCGGAGCGGGTGAACGGGGCGATCCAGTACACCCAGGCGACCAGACCGAGACCGACCGTGGGCACCAGCGCGTCGAGCAGCGCGCCACGATCGGTGCCGCCGCCCGCCCGGATCCGGACGAACATCAGCAGCCCGGCGGTGAGCAGCGGGTACATCAGCACGAAGAACAGGTCGGCGAGGCCCGGGAAGTCCGGCTCCCGGCCCAGCGCCAGGACCAGGTTGTACCAGGTGTCGCCGGTGGTGAAGCACGCCAGCGCGGCGCTGATCAGGTACCACGGCGCCCGGCGTTCCGGCCTGTTCAGCCGCACGCCCACCAGCACCATCGCGGCGCAGGAGTAGCCGAGCGCCGCCCAGGTGTACAGGTGGGCGTTCGGAAGGGCGTAGTAGAGGCCGGTGAGCGCCAGGATCCAGGCGCCGAAGCACGCGCGAGCGGCTCGCGTCGACAATGCGTACTCCGATCGTGAGGCGGCGAGGTTGCCGCCCGCCGTATCGGAGCCGCCGACGCCGACCTGAGACACCCGCCGGGGCCGCAACCGTGCGGCAACCCTCAGCCGGCCAGCGCGTCCACCAACCGGCGGGCCGAGCCCGCCAGGTTCCAGCGCTCCGCGAGCGCCAGCAGCGCGTCACTGTCACGCGGCGCCTTCGGCAGCGCCGCCTCGAAGGCGGGCAGCGGCACATCCAGCGCCACCTTGCAGACCGGCAGGGCCTTGGCGAGATAGTCACGCGCGGCATCGAGCTTGATCCGTACGCCCGGAGCGAAGCCGGCCGTGGGATCGTCGAGGGCGGTGAGGATCTCGTCGACCCCGCCGTACCGCTCGATCAGCCGGGCGGCGGTCTTCTCGCCGACGCCGGCCACCCCGGGCAGGCCGTCGCTGGGGTCGCCGCGCATCGCCGCGAAGTCCGCGTACCACCGGGCGGGCACCCCGTACTTCGCCTGGACCAGCGCCTCGTCGGCGTCCTCCAGCTTCGCCACGCCCCGCCCGCAGTAGAGCAGCCGGGTGCCGCGGGCGTCGTCGACCAGCTGGAACAGGTCGCGGTCGCCGGAGACCACCTCGACCGGGGCGGGCTGGGTGGCGGCGAGCGTGCCGAGCACGTCGTCGGCCTCGTAACCGTCCACCCCGAACGCCGGGATGCCGATCGCGGCAAGAACCTCGAGCAGCACCGGGATCTGCTTCTGCAGCGAGGCCGGCACCTCCTCGACGTCGCCGTGCGCCACCCGGTGCTTCTTGTAGGACGGGACGAGCTCGACCCGCCAGGCCGGCCGCCAGCTCGCGTCCAGCGCGCAGACCAGGCGGTCGGGCTGCCGGGTGCGGATCAACTGGGCGAGCATGTCCATGAAGCCGCGGATCGCGTTGACCGGCTCACCGGCCGAGGTCTGGGCAGCCTTCTCCGGGATGCCGTGGAACGCCCGGAAGTACAGGCTGGGGGCGTCGACGGCCAGCAGTGGTCGGGTCACGGCCACCACCCTAGTGGGCCCTTGCTCCAATAGACCGGTGACGGACGACGAGATCATCGAGCGGCTGCGGACGGCGCGGCCCTTCCCGGCGGTGCCGGCCCGGATCGGCGGGCACGACGTACGGGTGGAGACGGTCCCGATGCCCGACGGCGCGACGACGACCGTCTTCCGGGTGCGCGACGGCCGGGTCACCGTGCTGCGGGCCGAGCTCGGGTCGTTCCGGGAGGACGTGGCCGCCGCGCTGCTGGACCTGCCGGCCGAGCCGTCCGGGGTGGTGCGCGCCGTTGCGCTGCACGTGGCGGGCCTGGCCCTGGACCGCGCGGTGGTGCGCGGCCCGGGTGTCGAGTTCCCCGCCGACCCGGTGCTGTCCGCCCGCACGGTCAGCGTGGACGTGGCGCACCGCAGCGAGGTGCTCGACGGCGAGGACGCGGCGGCGTTCCTGCTCACCACCACCGGCAAGAGCCTCGGCCTGCCGCTGCACGACTGGAACCGGGAACCGCTCGCCCGCGCCGACGCCCGCCTGCTCGACGACTGGCCGGGCGGGCCGATCCGACGGTCGCGGCGCCGCTTCCCGTGGCCGGCCGAGCGGCTGCTGACGCAGATCGCGCCGGAGGGCCCCAGCGGGGTGCGGGTGGAGATCCGCGACGTCCGCGGCTATGAGCTGGTCGTGCAGCGCCGCTGGGACCGGATCGTCGGCACCCTGACCCCGCCGGGCGGCGGCACCGTGCAGGAGGTGGACGTGCCCCGCCGGCTGGCCTGGCGCGCCTTCGCGCCGATCTTCCGCGGCGAGGACGTGACCGGCCTGGAGACGGTGATCGAGGGCGCGGCCGAGACCGACGTGCTGGAGATGCGGTACCAGACCGAGGACCGCGGCTGGGCGGAGCTGCCCGCCCTGCACACGCTGGAGGACTGCGAGGCCCGGCTGTCGCGGCACATCGCCCGCACCCCCGGCAACTGGGCGGTGTTCACCTCCCGCTCGGACGCCGTGGTCCAGGTCTCCTGCGAGGACGGCGGCCGGCTGTGGCTGGAGACCCCGGACGCGGCGGCCGGGCGGTCCCGGGGCCGGTTCGTGACCGGCGACGAGGCCGCCCGGATGCTGCGGATCCTGGCGAGCGAGGACCGCAGCGCCGTCGAGGAGCTGGGTGATCTCGAGACGGTGAGCTGGGACTAGATCACTCGTTGTGCAGGACCCGGGCGATGGTCAGCCGGGCCGCCCGGCGGGCCGGCAGCAGCGATCCGGCCACCGCGATCAGCACCCCGCTGATCGCCGTCAGGGCGAGCGTCGCCGGGTCCCAGACCTGCAGCACGTAATCCGGCAGGCGGATCTTCGAGGCCTCCGCGGCGAGCGGCACGACCCACCGGTGTGCCGCCATCCCGAGCGGAACGCCGACCAGCCCGCCGACCACGCCGAGCGCCGCCATCGAGGTCACCGTCATGGTCACCACCTGGCGCGGCGTCATCCCGATCGACTTCAGCATGCCGAGGTCCCGGCGCCGCTCCTGGACGTTGAGGGCCACCGTGTTGAGCACGCCGAGCGCCGCCACGGTGGCCAGCAACACGGCCAGCACCGTGGAGAACGAGGTGACCACCACCGCGAACTCGTTCGCCCCGGTGTTGTTCCAGGCCAGCAGGCCGGGATCGGCCGCGCGGATCGCCGCGACGTACGCCTCGGGGTCGGTGCCCTCGGTCAGTTGCACCTGGTAGAAGAAGTCGAACGGTTCGGCGTCGTCGAAGGCGCGCCACGGCGCGAACAGGCCCTCCGGCCCCGGGAATCCGCGGACCGTCTCGCCGACGATGGTGTAGGTGCTGCGCGCCCCGCCGATCTCCACGGTGAGCCGGTCGCCGACCTTCAGGCCCCGCTCGTTGAGCAGCTGGCTCGGCGCGACCACCTCGTCCGCGGCGGCCATCCAGCGGCCCTCCAGCAGCTGCTCCTCGTAACCCATCTCGGCGACCTGGGCACGGGAGAAGTTGATCAGGATCGGCTCGTTGTCGCCGAGCAGCGTCACCTCCCGGTTGACGGCCACCGCGACGCGCGCGGCGCCGGGGATGCCGCGCAGCAGCTGCTCCACCTCGGTGTCCGACCGCTGGCTGGGTGGGGCGAAGTCGGGACGCTCGGCGCGGACCCCGACGTCCCGGCCGGACCGCTCGCCCACCTCGGTGACCCGGATGATCGAGTCGGACAGACCGGCCGCGAAGGTCACCGTGATCACGCCGAGCAGCAGCGACGCCATGGTCAGCGCGGTCCGGCCCGGCCGGGCGAACGGCAGCCCCAGACCGAGGCTAACGGCGCGCGGCAGTCGCGTACCGGAGAGTTTTTGCTGGACCCGCAGGCCGCGCCCGCGGCGCGGCGCGCTGCCGGCGCTGATCGCCTCGGCCGCGGAGAGTTTCCGGGCGCGCCGGGCGGGCACCAGCGCGGCCGCCAGGACCAGCCCGAGGACACCGAGCGGCGTGACGATCTGCACCCACGCCGACACCCCGACGTCCCCGAACCCCAGCCCCCGGAACGTGTCGGCGAGCATCGGCTCGGCCGCGAGGGTGCCCAGCACCGTGCCCAGCACGGCGGCCAGCACGGCCGGCACCGAGACCATGGTCAGGTAGACGGCGACCACCTGCCGCGGGGTGAAGCCGATCGACTTGAGCACCCCGATGTGCCGGAACCCGGAGATCACCGCGCCGCTCACCACGTTGCCCACGATGATCACCGCGACCAGCAGGCCGAGCACCCCGAAGGTGCCCAGGAACGGCAGGTAGGTGCCGGGCTGCGCGGCCGCCCGCTCCTTGATCACGAAGTACGGCTGAGCCGCGATCAGCGCGCCGCCGGGAAGCCCCGTGGTCACCTCGGCGACGCGGTGATCGACGGCGGCGCGCGACGACACGTCGCCGGAGAAGCGGTAGAGCATCTGCGTCCCGGTGGGCTGAAGCGCCGCCATCTGCTCCGGCGTCACCCAGGCGTCAGCCGACCCGCTGACGCTGTGCGCCCAGCCGACCACGGTGAACGTCCTGCCGCCCGCGGTCACCGACCGGGTCTCGTCGATGATGCTCAGGTCGAAGGCGTCGCTCTGCGGCGTCTCGTTGAGCACGATCTCCCCGTCGGCGGACGGCCACCGGCCCCGCCACAGGTGGAGCTGGTCCACCGCGCCGCCCGGGCCGTCGCGCCCGACCACGGTCATCGGCCCGGAGACACCCGGTTTCGGTGGGCCCTCCGGCTCCAGCACCACCTGCCGGAACGGGCCGGCCGCCTCGGCCACCCCGTCGTGGGCGGCGGTGAGCTGGGCGTCGGTCACCTTCGCCGGGTCGTAGGCGGCGATCGTGTGCGCGCCGCGCTGCTGCGCGAAGGCCCGCTCGAAGGGCGCGGACGCGGCGTCCAGCAGGGCGATGGACACCACCACCGTGGTCGTGCACATCAGCACGACCAGGAAGATCACGACGGTCTGCACCTTGCGCCGGCGGACCGCGGCGCGGGCGGTCCGCCACACGGCGGTCATGCCGGCGCTCCGCCGCACTCGCTGCGGCTGCTCATGACACCTGCTCCGTCGCGCTTGCTGCGGCCGCTCATGACACCCGGTCCAGGGCGGACTCGCGGGCGATCCGGCCGTCGGCCAGCTCGATCAGCCGGCTGGCGCAACGGTGGGCCAGCCGCTCGTCGTGCGTGACGATCAGTAGGGTCTGCCCGATCTGGTTGAGGTCGAGCAGCAGGTCCATCACCTGCTCGCCGGCCTTGCTGTCGAGCGCGCCGGTCGGCTCGTCGGCGAGCAACAGGGCGGGCCGGTTCATCAGGGCCCGGGCCACCGCGACCCGCTGGCGCTCGCCGCCGCTGAGCGCCGCCGGGTAGACGTTGCGCCGGTCGGCGATGCCGAGCTCGCCCAGCAACTCCAGGGCGCGCTTGCGGGCGACACCCGCCGAGGTGCCGGTGAGCTGGGCGGCGAGGGCCACGTTGTCCAGCGCGGGCAGGTCGTCGAGCAGGTTGAAGAACTGGAAGATCATGCCGAGGTGGTGCCGGCGGAACAGCGCCAGCCCCTTCTCCTTCATCGTGTCCAGGCGCTGGCCGTGCACGGTGATCTCGCCGGCGGTCGGCCGGTCCAACCCGGCGATCATGTTGAGCAGGGTGGACTTGCCGCAGCCGGAGGGGCCCATCACGGCCACCGCCTCACCGGCGTGGATCTCCAGCGAAACACCGTCCAGTGCCACCGTGTCTCCATACTCCTTGCGCACGCCGTCGAGGCGCACCACTCGGCTGTCTGTCGTCATGGGAGGGACGCTACGGAGCGGGGCCCCGCCGGTCATCCGCCGCCGGATGCATTGCGTCGAGGCTGTCATCCCGCGGATGTAGGCGCATCGGAGCGTGGGCTGATGTGCCGGGTGCGCGTTTCTGACAGGGTTGCGGGCGTGGGGACCTGGTGGCTTCTGATCGCTCTCGGGGTGGCGGTTGCCGCCGCCGCTGGGCTGGGCGTGGCCCTGGTGCGTGCCCGGCGCCGGCACGAGCGGGCCATGGGCGAGCGCGGCTGGCTGCTGGAGCGCGAGCGGGCGATCGCCGCGCGCGCCGCCGTCGACGAGGAGCGCGCCCGCATCGCCCGCGAGCTGCACGACATCGTCAGCCACAACGTCAGTGTCATGATCGTGCAGGCCGGCGCGGCCCGTGAGGTGCTCGCCACCCTGCCTGGCGAGGCGGCCGCCGCGCTGGAGTCGGTGGAGAAAGCCGGCCGCACCACCATGACCGAGCTGCGGCACCTGCTCGGTCTGCTCGCGCCCGCCGCCGACGGTGGCGACGACGCCGACGACGGGGATCTGGCGCCGCAGCCCACGCTGAGCAGCCTGAGCCCGCTGATCGACCGGATCGCGTTCGCCGGCCTGCCGGTCGAGGTGCGGGTCTCGGGCGAGCCGCGGCCGCTGCCGTCCGGCATCGACGTCACGGCCTTCCGGATCGTGCAGGAGGCGCTGACCAACGCCCTCAAGCACGGCACCGGCGGCAAGGCCGAGGTCACCATTCGCTATGCGGAGCACGCCCTGCGCGTCGAGGTGCTGACCACCGGCCCGAGCGTGCTGACCGGCGACCCACCACCCGCCGCGGGGGCCGGGGCCGGCGCCGGCCGCGGCCTGCTCGGGCTGCGCCAGCGGGTCGCGGTCTACGGCGGCGACCTGGACGCCCGGCGCCGCCTCGGCGGGGGCTATCGGGTCCGCGCCCGCATCCCGCTGGAGGAGGCGCCCACATGACCGAGCCCCGAGTGCTGATCGTCGACGACCAGGAGCTGATCCGGGCCGGGTTCCGGCTGATCCTCACCGCCCGCGGCATCGACGTGGCCGGTGAGGCCGCCGACGGCGCCGCCGCGGTCGAGGCCGAGCGCCGGCTGCGCCCCGACGTCGTGCTGATGGACATCCGGATGCCCGGCATGGACGGCCTGGAGGCCACCCGCCGCATCCTGGCCCGCAACCCCGGCTGCCGGGTGCTCATGCTGACCACCTTCGACCTGGACCGCTATGTCTATGCCGCGCTCGCCATCGGCGCCAGCGGGTTCCTGCTGAAAGACGTCACCGCCGACCACCTGGCCAACGCGGTCCGCCTGGTCGGCACCGGCGACGCCCTGCTGGCCCCGTCGATCACCCGGCGCCTGGTGCAGCGCTTCGCCGCCGACGACGGCCCACCGGCCGTGCACCGCGACCTGACCGCGCTCACCCCGCGCGAGCTGGAGGTGCTGGCCCTGCTCGGCCGAGGCTTGTCGAACACCGAGCTGGCCGAGACCCTGACGCTGAGCGAGGCGACGGTGAAGACCCACGTGGCCCGCATCTTCGCCAAGCTCGACCTGCGCGACCGCGCCCAGGCGGTGGTCCTGGCCTATGAGACCGGCCTGGTGGCGCCGCGCTCGTGACCTCGGAGCGTTGCGCCGATCCTTGCCCGGGGCCGGCCTTCGTCCCACCCCACCCCGCCCGGCCCCGGCCCGCCCCGCGTCGCCTCGTCCCGCCTCGTCCCGCGTCGCCCCGTCCCGCGTCGCCTCGCCGCGCGTCGCCCCGTCCCGCGTCGCCGCGGCGGGGCGCCCACGCGCGTGATGCGCACTATCGTGAGGACTGGGCCGGGTCTGGGCTTCATTCATGCCGACATGAAGCGGGCCCGCAGCCGGTCACCGGCCGGCCTTCGTGTCACTGAGCGTCTCGCATCTGAGCACGGCCGGAGCCGGGTCTCTGTCCTGCGGCATCCTGGTCCCTGTCGTGCGATGCTGAACGACCGTTAAGCTCGACGCATGACCGTGGACCGACTGCTTCCCACCCCTGAAGCACACGACCTGCTCGACCTGACCCGCGAGCTCGCCACCCGAGAGCTGGCCGGCAAGGTCGACGACTTCGAGGCGCGCGGCGAGTTCCCCCGCGACATCCTGCGCACCGTCGGCCGATCCGGGCTGCTCGGCCTGCCCTATCCGGAGGCGGACGGCGGCGCCAACCAGCCGTACGAGGTGTATCTCCAGGTCCTGGAGATCCTCGCCGGCACCTGGCTGGGAATCGCGGAGGCGGTCAGCGTGCACACGCTGTCCTGCTTCCCGGTGGCGGCCTACGGCACCGAACGGCAGCGCAAGATGCTGCCCGACATGCTCGGCGGCGAACTGCTCGGCGCCTACTGCCTCTCCGAACCGCAGGGCGGCTCGGACGCGGCGAACCTCGCCACGCGGGCGGTCGCCGACGGCGACGATTGGGTGGTCAACGGCACCAAGGCGTGGATCACGCACGGCGGCACGGCCGACTTCTACAACATCTTCTGCCGTACGGGCGGGCCCGGCGCCCGTGGCGTCTCCTGCCTGCTGGCCGACGCCGACACGCCCGGTCTGCTGCCGCAGCAGCGGGAACGGCTGATGGGCCTGCGTTCCGCCGCGCCGGCGCAGATCGTCCTGGAGGACGCCCGGGTGCCGCGCGACCGGCTGGTCGGCGCGGACGGCGAAGGTTTCGCCATCGCGATGAAGGCCCTCGACGCCGGCCGTCTCGGCATCGCCGCGTGCGCGGTCGGTCTGGCGCAGGCCGCGGTCGACTACGCGACGGGGTACGCGAAGGAGCGCGAACAGTTCGGCCGTCCGATCGGTCGTTTCCAGGGCGTCGGCTTCATGCTCGCCGACATGGCCACCCAGGTGTCGGCGGCCCGCGCGCTGCTGCTCGCGGCGGCCCGCCTCAAGGACGCCGGCCGCCCCTTCTCGGTCGAGGCGGCGAAGGCCAAGCTGTTCGCCACCGACGTCGCGATGCGCGTGACCACCGACGCGGTCCAGGTCCTCGGCGGTTACGGCTACGTCAGCGACCACCCGGTGGAGCGCTGGTTCCGCGAGGCGAAGGTGCTGCAGATCGTCGAGGGCACCAACCAGATCCAGCGCCTGGTCATCGCCCGCTCCATGACCGGCTGATCCTCCGGCCGCGCAGGCTGTCTGCCTGCGGCGGTGGCTGTCGGTCCGCGCGGCACTGGCTGTCAGCCTGCGGCGGTGGCTGCCGCTCCGCGCGGCACTGGCTGTCAGCCTGCGACGGTGGCTGTCAGCCTGCGCGGCCGTTGCTGCCGGCTGGGTGGCCGTCGCTGTCGGCGTGCCGGCCGACCGCCCTGGTGCCATGGCCGCCTGTTGCGACTGCGCTCCGCGCAGCCCGGCTTGCTCTGTGACGGGCGTGATTGGCCCGATGGGCCGGTGGTGGCCGGGCAGCAAGTAGTGTGACGGCCGTGGAAGAGATCGACCGGGCGATCGTGTCGGCCCTGACCGCGGACGGCCGGTTGTCCTACACCGACCTGGCCGAGCGGGTGGGCCTCAGCGTTTCCGCCGTGCACCAGCGGGTCCGCCGGCTCGAGCAGCGCGGCGTCATCGCCGGCTATGCGGCGCGTGTCTCGTACGAGGCGCTGGACCTGCCGCTGACGGCGTTCGTGGCGATCCGGCCGTTCGATCCGTCGCAGCCGGACGACGCACCGGAACGGCTCGCCCACCTCACCGAGATCGACTCCTGTTACTCGGTGGCCGGTGAGGACTTCTACATGCTGCTGGTCCGGGTGAAGAGCCCCGCCGACCTGGAGCGGCTGCTGCAGGACATCCGCACGGCTGCCAACGTCACCACGCGGACGACGGTGGTGCTTTCCACGCCGTACGAGAATCGGCCGCCGCGCATCGCTGAATGATCAGGTGGCGGACCAGGCCGTCCAGGAATCGACCTGGATGCGCAGGAACGGGCCGGGTGGAGGCTGCTCCCGGTACTGCGGGTAGCGGGCGAGCAGCGCCGGCTCCGGCTCGTCGGTGACGGTGGCACGGCCGTCGGCGCGGACCCACCAGAGCGTGGACCAGTCGTCGTCGTAGTGGTCGGCGAGAACACTGACCCGCGGCTCGTGCGCGATGTTGGCGAGCCGTGCCAGCCGCCGGTGCCGTTTCGGTTTGCCGTCGACCGCGGTGCTGATCACGTCGCCGACCAGGGCGAACACGATCGGCACCAGGTGCGGGGCACCGTCCGGGGTGACGGTGGCCAGACGCGCGACCCGGGCCGTGGCGAAACGTTCGGCCGGGGTCATCGACCGGTGAACTCGGCGATGGCGCGTTCCCATTTCTCCAGGTCGGCCTCGATGGCGCTCCACGGGCCGGACGGCAGCCAGGCCGACGCCCGGTGCACCCCGGCCTCCGCGAGCTGTTCGAGCACCCGCGGATCGGACGGGGTGCTGAGCACCTGCACCTGCAGCGGCCGGTCGGCGCGGGCCCGCAGCTCCGCGATCCGGCCCGGAACCGACCTGCCGTAGTTGGGGAACCACCCGTCACCGTACGCGAGCACCCGGTCCAGCACGGTCGGCCCGTGCCCGCCGACGAGCACCGGCGGCCAGGGTTTCTGCGCCGGTTTCGGCCACGACCAGATCCGCTCGAACGTGACGAACTCGGAACTGAACGTCGCCTCGTCCTGCGTCCAGATCGCCTGCATGGCTCGCACCCGGTCGGCCATCAGCCGCATCCGGGTGCGCGGGTCCGTGCCGTGGTTGGCCATCTCCTCCCGGTTCCACCCGGCGCCCACCCCGAACTCGAACCGCCCGCCGCTGAGATGGTCGACCGAGGCGACCTCCTTGGCGGTGATGATCGGGTCCCGCTCGGTGACCAGGCAGATGCCGCTGCCCACCCGCAGCCGCGAGGTCGCCTCGGCGGCCGCGGTCAGCGCGACGAACAGGTCGTAGGTGTGCCAGTACTTCCGGGGCAGCTCCCCGCCACCGGCATAGGGCGTCTCCCGGGAGGCCGGGATGTGCGTGTGCTCGGCGAAGAAGAGCGCGTCCTGCCCGCGCTCCTCGACCCGCCGGGCCAGCTCCCCGGGCCGCACCGCGTCATGGGTGGGGAAATAGCCGACTCCGAACTCCACGCCGCGAGTCTATGGCGTCCCACTCTGCGATGCTGGCCCCGATGAACCCCCACAGCGCGAACCACCCCGAAACCGCCGAAACGACCCCGCGAACGCCTCCCGCGGCGACCGCTCGCGAGACGGTCGAGACGACCCCAACGCCTCCCGCGGCGCACCCTCGCGCGGCGGACGAGGCAACCGGGCAAACGCCGGCCACGGCGAGTTCCAGCGATGCGAACTCCCGCAGCTCGCTGACGCCGAACTCGGGCCGCGCGGACAGCACCGGCGCGACGAGCTCGCGCGACGCTCCGGCGCCGGGCGTGACGAGCGCCGATGAGGTGCGCGCGGCGAAGAGCGCGATGCTGGCGGCCCTCACCCCGCACACCGGCGCGGACTGGGACGTGGCAGCCGGCACGCTGGACTGGAGCTGCCGCGAGACGGCCGCGCACATCGCGCACGACCTGATCGCTTACGCCACCCAGCTCACCGCCCGGGCGACCGATGCTTACCTGCCGCTCGACCTCACCGTGCGGCCGGAGGCCACACCGGAACAGCTCCTGCAGATCACCGCCGGATGCGCCGACCTGCTCGCCGTCGCCCTGCGTGCCGCCGGCCCGGACGCGCGGGCCTGGCACTGGGGACCGGCCGACCCGTCCGGCTTCGCCGCGCTCGGTGTCAACGAGATCCTGCTGCACACCTACGACATCGCGGCCGGGCTCGGCCTCGGCTGGCGCCCGCCCGCGCCGCTGTGCGCCGCCGTCCTGGCCCGCCTCTTCCCCGAGGCGCCGGCCGGCGACCCGGTCGAGGTCCTGCTCTGGTGCACCGGCCGGATCGCCCTGCCGGACCGCCCCCGCCTCACCTCCTGGGTCCTGCGCGCCGCCGTCGGCTGAACCCCGCACGGGTCGCGGTCCGCTCTTCGCTTGCGGCTCTTCGGGGGTACGCGAAGCAGCCGAGAGCGGGGCTGGGCACGGGCGGGAACCGGCCCAGCGTGACCACCTGCTCAAGCCCGGCGGTCGCGCTGCGGCCCGGTGTGGCACCTGCTCGCGTTTAGCCACGGGACCTTGGTCGTCCGTACCGTGAAGGGGTTTTCAAAGACCGTAGGTCTTGCCGATGATGTCGCGCTGGATCTCGCTGGTGCCGCCGTAGATGGTGGAGACCAGCGTGGCGCGCACGTGCCGCTCCATGTCGTATTCGCTGGCGTAGCCGTAACCACCCATCATCTGCATGCCGGCCAGGGCCATCTCGCGGGCCACCTCGGTGACCTTGAGCTTGACCATCGAGCTCTCCCGGGGCAGCACTTTCGCCGGGTCGCGGTCGACCAGCTCGGCGGTGCGGTGCACGAGCAGGCCGCAGCACTCGATCTCGGTGGCCAGGTCGGCGATGCGGTGGCGCAGGGCCTGGAAGCTGCCGATCGGGCGGCCGAACTGTTTGCGCTCGCGGATGTAGCCGAGGGTGTCGTCGAAGGCGCGCCGGGCGGTGCCGAGCATCAGGCCGGCCAGGATGAGCCGCTCCACGTTGAGGCCGGCCATGAGCTGCCGCCAGCCGCCGCCGACCGTGCCGACCATGGCGTCGGCGGGCAGCACGCAGTCGGTGAAGTAGAGGTCGTTGACCTCTCTGCCGCCCATTGTCGCGATGCCGGAGACACTCAGGCCGGGGGTGCCGGCCGGGACCAGCAGCATGGTCAGGCCGTCGTGGTCGCCGGGCGCGCCGCCGGTGCGGGCGACCAGCAGGATCGCGTCGGCGAAGTGGGCGTTGGAGCACCAGGTCTTCTGACCGTTGACGATGTAGCCGCCGTCGGGGCCGGGCTCGGCGCGGCAGGCGAGCGCGGCGACGTCGGAACCCGCCTCCGGCTCGGACATCGCGATCGAGAAGGTGCGGCCGGAGGTCAGGCCGCCGAGGACGGTCTTCTTCTGGGCCTCGGAGCCCGAGCGCTGCACCGCGGCGGCCACGATGGCCGAGGTGGCGAAGCCGCCGACGGGCAGCATCCCGTAGCCGATGCGCTCGAGGAACAGGCAGGTGTCGACCATGCCGCCGCCGGCCCCGCCGTATTGCTCGGGGATGGACGCGCCGAGATAGCCCAGATCGGCGAGCTTCTGATAGGTGCCCTGATGGTGGGCATGCTCGCCGTTGCCAGTGAGGGCGTCGCGCTGGGCGCGGTTGCCGGCCTCGCGGCGGCAGAAGTCGTCGACGGCGGCTGCGAAGGCGCGCTGCTCATCGGTAAGGTCGAGGTTCATGTCGATCCCTTCGGTGGATAAGCGCAGGTAGCGGCGGGGATTGACAGCGACCGTAGCATATCAAATATCAAATCTGGGAGGCATTATGAGCCGGCTGCGGTCCCTCTCTCCAGCCACCGAGGAGCTGCTGGGGGAATACGACATAGCGGGCGCCGACGCGGTCGGTGAGGCCGTTGCGCGGGCCCGGGTCGCGGCGGCCTGGTGGGCCGGGCTCGGCCCACGGCAGCGCCGGGAGCGCCTGCTGCGGTGGAAGCGGGAGATCGCCGCCGGCGTCGACGAGCTCGCCGCCCTGATCCGCGCCGAGACCGGCAAGCCGCTGGGCGACGCGGTGCTGGAGGTGATGCTCGCCGTCGAGCATCTGGACTGGGCGGCCCGCAACGCCGGGCGGGTGCTGCGCCGGCGCCGGGTCCGCAGCGGTCTGCTCGCCGCCGACCAGGGCGCCGCGCTGGAATACCGGCCACTCGGCGTGATCGGTGTGATCGGCCCGTGGAACTATCCGGTCTACACCCCGCTCGGCTCGGTGTCCTACGCGCTGGCCGCCGGCAACGCGGTGGTCTTCAAGCCCAGTGAGCACACGCCGGGCGTCGGCGCCTGGCTGTCCGCCGCGTGGGCGCGCGCGGTGCCTAACCAGCCCGTCCTGCAGACCGTCTTCGGCGCGGGGGAGACCGGTGCCGCGCTGGTCGGCGCGGGGGTGGACAAGGTCGCCTTCACCGGCTCGGCCGCTACCGCCCGCACCGTGATGGCCGCCTGCGCACGCACGCTGACCCCGATCGTCGTGGAGGGCGGCGGCAAGGACGCGATGATCGTGGCGGCCGACGCCGATCTCGACGCCGCCGCGCGCGCCGCCGCCTTCGGCGGCTTCGGCAACGCCGGCCAGACCTGCGCGGGCGTCGAGCGCGTCTACGTGGTCGAGGCCGTCCACACCGCTTTCCTGGACCGGCTGGCCAGGTTGGCCGGTCAGATCACCCCGGGTACGGAGTACGGCCCGATGACCACTCCGGAGCAGGTGGAGGTGGTCCGCACCCACGTCGACGACGCCCTGGCGGCCGGGGCGCGGGCGGTGGTCGGCGGTTCCGAGGCGGTGCGGGCGCCGTTCGTCGCGCCGGTCGTGCTCACCGACGTCCCGCCGAACAGCCCGGCGGCCACCGAGGAGACCTTCGGCCCGGTGCTGGCGGTCGATCCGGTGGCCGATCTGGACGAGGCGGTCGAGCGCGCCAACGCCACCCGCTACGGCCTTGCCGCCTCGATCTTCTCCGCTGACCGGCACGCCGCGGCCGCCCTGGCCCGCCGCCTGCGGGTGGGCGCCGTCTCGATCAACTCGGTGCTGGGGTTCGCCGCGGTGCCGTCGCTGCCGTTCGGCGGGGTGGGCGACTCCGGGTTCGGGCGCATCCACGGCGCCGACGGGCTGCGTGAGTTCAGCCGTGCCCAGTCGGTCACCTGGAAACGGTTCTCCGCGCCGATCGACCTGATGCGCTTCGACCGTGACGCGTCCGCGCTGGAGCGTGCCCGCGGCCTGTTCCGCCTGCGGCACGCCCGAGGCGCGGGGTGACGTCGCCGGGCCGGCCCCGGCCCGGTCCTAGTGCCAGACGCCGAGGCCGTCCAAGTGTTTGATCAGAAGCTGCGCGCCGTCGGTGAAGTGCCCGGTCATCACCGCGCGGGCCGTCGTCGTGTCGTGCTCGGCGAAAGCCACGAGCAGCTCCTCGTGGTCCTCGCGCACGCCCTCGCGCCAGCCCGGGTCGGCGGCGTAAAAGCGAGCCGGCGTGTAGCGGGTCGCCACGTGCAGGAACCAGCTCAGCTTGCGGGCCTGAGCGATCAGGTTGATGCCGCGGTGGAAGGCGAACTCCAGGTGCTCGATGTCGTCGGTCCGGCGGGCCCGTACGGCACGCAGCAGCAGGTTGTTGGTCAGCGCCAGCTCGTCGAGCTGCGAGCCGGTGATCCGCTCGGCGACCCGGGCGGCGAGCTCACCGGCGATGTCCCCCTGCAACTGGAAGAGGTCGAGGACGTCCTGCTTCGACAGCGGCGCGACGACGTAACCTTTGCGTGGCTCCAGCTCGACCATGTCCTCGCCGCGGAGCGTGAGCAGCGCCTCCCGGACCGGGGTGATGCTGACGCCGAGCTGGGCGGCGACCTCCTCGAGGCGGATCCGGGTCCCCGGGCGCAGCTCGCCCGACATGATCCGGCCGCGCAGGGCCGCGGCGACCTCTTCGGACAGCTGCGGGCGGTCGGCCGGCAACGCCATCTTCACCTCCGGCGATTCAGCGGCTTACGGTATCAAATATCAAATACGGGGCAAGCGGGAAGGAGTGGATGAGCTGATGAGCCGACGCTACGGGCTGCTGCAGCGCATCGCCGGGCTGGACCCGGTCCGCGACCACCTGGAGATCTACCAGCTCTCCGCCGGGCGCGAGTTCCCCTGGGACTACACGCGGGCCCTGGAGTTCGCCCTGTTCCGCACCTACTGCGTGCCGAGCATCTCGAAGCTGCTCGCGGCCACCGGGGAGTTCCGGGACCGGCCGCAGAAACGCTACGACGACACCGCCCTGCTGATGGCCGAGGTCGCCGCGCACGGTTACGACTCGCCGCGCGGCAAGGAGGCGCTGCGGGTGATCAACCGGGCGCACGGCCGGTTCGCGATCACCAACGACGACATGCTCTACGTGCTCTCCACGTTCGTCTACGACCCGCTCGACTGGCTCGACCGCTACGGCTGGCGGCCGCTGCACGACAACGAGCGGCTGGCGGCGTTCCACTACTACCGCGAGGTCGGCAAGCGGATGGGCATCCGCGACATCCCCGACGACTTCGCGGCCTACCGGGCCTTCAAGCAGGAGTACGAACAGCGCGAGTTCGTCTACTCGGACACCAACCGGGAGATCGGGCACTACACCGTCGACCTGTTCGCGGCCTGGTTCCCGGCGTTCCTGCGCCCGGCCGCGCGCCTCGGCGTCCGCGCCATGCTCGACGAGCCGATGCTGCGCGCCTTCGGCTTCCCGGCGGCGCCACGCTGGGTCTCCGCGGCGGCCCGTGCCGGCCTGACCGCCCGCGCGCGAGCGCTGCGCTTCTTCCCGCCACGCCGGACCTCCGTCCTGGCGAACTCGCCCCGCAACCGGACCTATCCCGGCTATCCCGGTGGGCGCAGCCCCGCCGACCTGGGCGCACCGGCCCCGGAGAACCTGCCCGCCGAGCACCTGCGCCGTGGCTGACGGCGCCGCGCCGCCGACATTGATCATGAGTTGGCGCCGGCCGGTTAGGATCGCGCTCGATGAGCGCGATGCCGGTACCTCTGCTGCGGCGAGCCCTGCAGGAGGCCGCCATGCTCGACCCGGCACCGGCCGGCGGTGACGATCCGGTGCGGGAGCGCATCCTGACCGCGGCCGCGGAACAGTTCCGCCTGGTCGGCATCCGCCGCTCCAGCATGGACGACGTGGCGCGCCGCGCCGGGGTCTCCCGGATCACCGTCTACCGCCGCTTCGCCGGGAAGACGGCGCTGGTGGAGCAGCTGCTGCTCGGCGAGTTGCGGGCCTATGTCGCCCGGTTCCGGGCGGCGGTCGCCGCGCAAACCACCGCGGCCGACCGCCTGGTCGAGGGCTTCGTCGCCGCGTTGCAGGCGGCCCGCGACAACCGGTTGGTCGGCGGCCTGCTCGCCGCCGATCCCGACGTGCTGGTGCCGCTGCTGACCACCGAGGGCGGCGCGGTGCTCGGCGCGGTCCGCGAGTTCCTCGCCGACCGGTTGCGCGAGGAGCAGGCGGCCGGCGACATCCCGGCGTCCGTCGACACCCGCATGGTCGCCGAGGTGGTGGCCCGGCTGGCGCTGTCCTTCTTCGTCACCCCGGACAGCCACCTTGATCTGGATGATCCGGGTCAGGTGCGAGCTTTCGCCCGGCGGACGCTCGGGTCACGTCCACCGAAGTGGTGTATGACCCGGATTTTCCGGGATGAAAGAGGCGGCCACCGCAGATCCTTCGGATTGTCTGAAGATCACGAAGGAGAGACCTGCGATGGCCGCAACAGAGAGTTTGAACGTCGCTGACCTGCTGGGCCAGCATCTGGAATCGGCGAGCCCTGATGTGCTGCGGGCGATGGTGAAAACCTTCGCCGACGCGTTGATGTCTGCCGAGGCCGACGCGCTGTGCGGCGCCGGTTACGGCGAACGCAGCGCCGAGCGGACCAACTCGCGTAACGGCTACCGGCCGCGGGAGTGGGACACGCGCGCCGGGACCGTCGAGCTGGCCATCCCGAAGCTGAGGTCCGGCTCCTACTTCCCG